>DUBO01000051.1:58597-194724 GCA_012960245.1 Candidatus Binatota bacterium
GGCGTAGAGACCTGCGACGCGGCGGCTGACTGCCAGGACAACGCCGACCCCAACGCGGATGACGGCGTGGGCTGTACCGATGACAGCTGTGACGAAGTCAACGACGTCATCGTCAACGCCGTCAACGACGGAAACTGCGATGACGGGCTGTACTGCACGGGCGTTGAGACCTGCGATGCCACCGCCGACTGCCAGGACAACGCTGACCCGGATCCCAACGACGGCGTGGACTGCACCGATGACAGTTGCGACGAGGAGACCGACTCGCTGGTCAACGCCGCGAACGACGGCAACTGCGATGACGGGCTCTACTGCACGGGCGTAGAGACCTGTGATGCCACCGCCGACTGCCAGGACAACGCCGACCCGGATCCCGACGATGGCGTGGACTGCACCGATGACAGTTGCGACGAGGAGACCGACTCGCTGGTCAACGCGGTGAACGATGGCAACTGCGACGACGGCTTGTATTGCACTGGCGTAGAAACCTGTGATGCCACCGCCGACTGCCAGGACAACGCTGACCCGGATCCCGACGATGGCGTTGCGTGCACCGATGACAGCTGCGACGAGGAGACCAACAGCCTGCTGAACGTGGCCGCTGACCCGTTTTGCGAAGACGAGAACGGTTGTACCGATGATCGCTGCGATTCGGCGTTGGGATGCGTGAACGAAGACAACGCGGCGTCTTGCGACGATGGCGATGCCTGTACCGTGAGTGACCTGTGCTCGGGTGGCAGCTGCCAGCCAGGATCGGCCGCTGACTGCGATAACGGCAACGTATGCACCGACGACGCCTGCGACTCAGTTCTTGGCTGTCACAGCGTGGACAATAACGCTTCCTGTGATGACGGCAATGCCTGTACGTTGGAAGACAGTTGCGACGGTGGCGGCTGCGTGCCCGGAGACAGCAGGCAGTGCGAGGACGAGAACACCTGCACAGACGATAGTTGCGATCCGGCCGATGGTTGCGTGTTCTCCGACAACGCGACCAGTTGTGACGACGATGACCCCTGCACGGGCGAGGATCTGTGCGGAGCCGGCTCCTGCTCAGGTATTTACCTGGTGACCGAATGCTGCGGTGACCCGGACTCCAGCGGCTGGGTGGGTGTGTCAGATGCCCTGCGCATACTGCAGAACGCGGTGGGCATGGACGTGCTTTGTCCGCTGGCCCTGTGTGATGTCAACGGCAGCGGATCTGTCACCGCCAGCGACGCCTTGATGGCGCTACGCGTAGCAGTTGGGACCGACCTGGAGCTTGCCTGCGAGCTGCCTACGCCGCCATCGGCCGAGTAAGCAGCAGGCCCGCGGCCAGCCAACTTGCCCGGCTCCAAGGGGCCGATCAGGCCTGAGATTACCCCCGGACGACATCGATCGGCCGGGGGTTTTTTCGTAACTGGGAACACGCACCCCCATTAAGGGGAAGTACTTTCCAGCCCCCCGGAAATCGGCTTGCCGTGTCACGGGGGGGGCGCTCCCCTTACTGGGGGGGGATGACCGCACAGATACCCCGATAGGCAAGAAAAGACTTGAGCTATTAACGATTTACCCGCTTGGGGGAGAGACAGCGAAGCTTTCTTTTGGCTAACTTCAATCCAGCGCCTTCAAGCGGGGTTTCTTTATGACCCTGGGGGCATTTTTATTTCATTCGAGTTTTTCTACGGGGAGGAGATTTAGAAAATGATAACTACCGCAACACGTACCTATAGGCGCGTACTCGCATTCACGGGAATTTTTGCCGTAACTACTTTACTTGCGCTTTCGATGGGCAGCGTGGAGGCCACCAGCCAACAGTTGTTAGATCTCGGCGCTGCCGCACCGCAGGACGGCTTGCACCTCAACTTGTGTCATGGCGAAGCCGGTGCAGTCGAGATGCTCGGTAATATCGACAGCCTGATACTAGATGATCCAAACGATCCATGGTCGGCGGGCATCATCACCGTTGCGGGGCAGACCGCGATAGTACCGAAAAACCTGCTGATTGATCTTCCGGCCAACCGCCTGAGCTTGCAGCAGCTGTTTGCCGACGCCCCGGCGGCCTGCGTGGTCACTGGTGAGAGCGGCCTGGCCTCGGCCGACGTCTGTACCGCCGGCGCCCTGGGCGGTGTGGCGGTTATTCTGGCCAACATGATGCCGGACTTCCAGATCATCGTCGGCGACATGTTCATCATGAAAGCCGGTATAAATCCCGGTGGCCTGCCCGCCGGCTTCATACAGTCCGGCCTGGTTACTTTTGCCGACTACGACGAGGGCTACGTGGTAATCAACGGCACTCCTGGCGACCCGACCACGGGCGTGATGATACGCCCGAACGATCCCGAGGGTGTGCACACGGTGCAGCGCGGTGCCGGTTGCTCCGTTGACGTCGGTGGCAATGTGATCAACAACTGCAGCCCTGACGTCCGCTTTACCAACGATCCTTCCAACTACACCTTCAACCATCTAACGGGTGTACCCTGGTGCTTACCGAGTACCGTTGCTCGGGATTTCACCGACGAGAACGGAAACGTAGTAACGGCTCAGTCCGACGTGTTTGGCGAGGGCGACGCTCTTTGCCCGGCCAGCAACAAGGACGACTTCGATCCCGCAACCACCAACTGGGTGGTCCCGGATTCGAGGCGCTTCGTGCCGTTGGCGGTGGGAGACCCCATAGGAGCAGATGGTAACTTCGAGACCGTTAACGGAGTAACGTTCTTCTCGGCCCACACCATAGTCATAGAGCTGTCCCCAACGACCCGGGATGACCCCAGCCAGCCCGACTACCTGCTGGTGGCTGAAGTCGGAGGCGACGTTTCTGGTTTTTCCAACGCACGCTTGAAGGGGATGGCCATAGGCATGGACAGTTTTGAGTCGCAGGTCGACGTGGCGGTGATCGACATCGATCCGGCGACCAACGAGGACAAGGCGCGCATTGTATTAAGCACGGTGGGTAATCCGCATACCGTTTGCATGGGAGTGAACCCGCTGCTGCCCCCCGGCGGCTTACCCGGGGCCGTTCCCTGCTCCGTAGACAACGGCGGTAACATATTCAAGATCATTTTTGACGTTGATTTTGTTGTCGGGGTGGGCCCAAAACGTTCGTTTTGCACCAACCTGTTCAACGCCGGGCTGAGGGCCTCGGCAGTTTGCAGCCTGGGTGAGGAAGTCGCGACGTTCTTACCGATAACGCGCGAAATGATAATGGTCAGTCGCCACCAGGCGGTTGTTAACGCAGCCGGCTCCGGCTCTCTCAACATAAACGGAAATCCGGCCGTCCACGGTGAGTATCTGTCGCCGCAAGGCGTAGGTCATCCCGAGTTCGACGAAGTGACTTTGACTAGTGTAGGCACTGCCTTTCAGTTTGACGGTATTCCCTGGAACCTCGACCGGCGCCTGGGCCCGGGTGGCTGCGTGGACACCGACGGCGACGACGAGGTCGATTGCGAGAGCCTGGTTGACTTTCCGGTGGGTAGCTTTGGCCTGGATCCTTTTCCTTGGGATCCGTTGGATCCCAGGGTGCGTGGTCCCCGCCTGGACGGCGACAATGTTGACTTACCGCTGGGGAGTGCACACCGCGTTCTGAGTCACTGGCCCCACAGTCCCGGCGCGGCCGCGGTGGTCGACGCCCAGGGGAATGTAATAACTCCAGCGATTGCGCCCGACCAGATTCCGTGGCCGCCTGCAACGGCTGCAGGACAAGAAGGGGGAGTTCTCGACTGTAGTGACGGTGACCCCTGCACGGTTGATTCCTGCGATGAGCATGAAGGCTGCTCGCATGTGCCCTCGACGGGTGACAATTGCGACGACGGAGACGCCTGCACATTGGGCGACGTCTGTAACGCCGGTGTGTGTGAATCCGGATCGCTTGATTGCACCGATAACACTTGCACGGCCACGTGCGACGACGGCAACGACTGCACGGACGACGGTTGTGCTGCCGGTGCCTGCACGACGACCAACAACGTGGTGCTTTGCGACGATGGAGATGAGTGCACGACGGGCGACAGCTGCAACGGCGCCGGTGTTTGCACGGGAGGCGTTCCGCCGATCTGTGACGACGGCGATCCCTGCACGGCCGACAGCTGCGATTCGCTGCTCGGATGCGTTGATTCCTTCGCGGCAAGCGGCACCTCCTGCGATGACGGCGACGCTTGCACGAGCAATGACCAGTGCGACGGGCTTGGTGACTGCCAGGGGGGCGGGGCTACCGGCTGCGACGATAGCAATCCCTGCACCGACGATTTCTGTAACTCCGCGGGAGGTTGCTTGAATGTATCCAACTCCGCGCAATGCTCAGACGGCGACGCGTGCACGGTGGACGACCTGTGTTTAGGCGGACTGTGTGTTTCCGGAGCCACGGACGACTGTGACGATGGTGACATCTGTACGGTTGATAGTTGCGATGCGGTTGGCGGTTGCGCCAACACTTTCGCTGGCGGGGCTTGCGACGATAACAACCCCTGCACCGACGATGTGTGCGACGCTTTAGGCGGTTGCGTGAGTACGGCCAACGCGGCTTCTTGCGACGACGGTGACCCTTGCACTACTGGAGATAGTTGCCAGGCGGGCGCCTGCGTTGGCGGAGGTCCGACCGACTGCAGTGACGACAACGTCTGCACCGACGACAGTTGCGGCGTGGGTGGCTGTGTACACACTGCCAACGTTGCCGCTTGTGACGACGGCAACGACTGCAACACGACCGACTTGTGCACCAATGGGGTATGCGTTGGTAGCGGCACCCCGAATTGCGATGATTTGAACCTGTGTACTTTCGATTCCTGCGACCCGATCTTGGGTTGTACCAACGATCCCAACACGTCGGCCTGCGACGACGGCGACGCCTGCACGGAGAACGATACTTGCGCTAACAGCGGATGCTCGGGCTCGGTGGTTGCGCCTGCCTGCGGCAACGGTTGCATAGAAGCCACAGAGACCTGCGGCGAGCCCGACATGGTGGGCTGCGTTTTGGGCGAGACTTGTGGCGCTGCGTGTACCTGCGAGGCCCAGAACTGTGCCGTCCTGTTGATGACCGGCCCGCCGGCCCTGCCAGCTGCCGGCCAGCCGCTGGTGCTCTTCGTGAAGCTCAACGTAGGGACGATCCCCTTGGGTAGCTATGCTGTAGACCTGTCCTGGGATCCGGTTGTGTTGCAGCTCGACTCGGTAGCGGGTGGCAGTAATGCGCAATTCGGTGGAGCGCCTACCTGCAACATAAACAACGCGGCCGGCACGGCCAGCTGTGTTGGTTTGAACGCCTCGGCGCTGAACCTCCCGTTTGGCGAGGTGCAAGTGGCTAACCTCAACATGACCGTTGTAGACGCGTCGGCCGGCGAGGCCACCGTGTCGGTGACCGCGGGCGTGATGAGCGATACCGCGGGCGACCCGCTTCCGGCTTGCAACGCGAGTGCTGACCTGACCGTGCTTAGTGGTTGCGGCGACGTTAACGGTGACAGCAACGTCAACATTGTCGATGCCCTGCTCACGGCCCAGTTCCAGGTCGGGCTGCGAACATGCAGCCAGATGGCCCGCTACGACGCCTGCGACATCTCGCCTGCGCCCACCGGCGACGGCTCATGTAACATTGCCGACGCGTTGAGGATGGCCCAGTGCAGTGTTGGCTTGATATCCTGCGACTTCGTCTGTTCGCCCCTGGTGTGCTCTGAACCAGCGGGCGCCATGATGATAGACCTCGGCGGCGAGACCGCGGATCTTCACCTGCCCAGCGGGCAGGCGGAGGTCAGCATCTCGCTGCCCGGGGGTACCCCGAGCCCCGGGCAGGTGATAACAGGCGAGCTGGTCATCGACACCGGCTCGTCCCTGGGTGCGTACGGGATCGACATAATCTGCGATCCCGCACTCATGAGGATCGTGCCTCCGGTGGCGGGGGGCACCACGGGGGAGTTTTCGGGCTCGCCCGTGCAGAACGTTTCGGGCTGCAGCGCCAGCCTGAGTGGCTTCCAGTTCTCTAACCTCGCCGGTCCCAGCGGACTTGTGAGCGTGGCCAGCGTGCAGTTCGAAGTCCTGGCCTCGGCCACCCCGGGCGGCACCAGCCTGGTTGACCTGGCTACCACAGTGATGGTGGATACTAGCGGAAACCCTATTTTAGCCACCGATCTTGATAGCACGGTAACTATCGGTGGCGGCTGCGGAAACGGAACACTTGAACTCGGCGAGCAGTGCGACGACGACAACAATGTCAACGGCGATTGCTGCTCGGCCTCCTGTAACTTCGAAGTCGGATCATGCTTCGACGGCGACTCCTGCACCACCGGCGATACCTGCCAATCAGGTTCCTGCGTGGCTGGAGCAACCCTTGATTGCGACGACAATAATCTTTGTACCGACGATAGCTGTGATTCTTTGAGCGGCTGCGTGAACGTGGCCAACACGGTTTCCTGCGACGATGGCGATGCCTGCACCGAGAGCGACGTGTGCTCGGGTGGAAGCTGCCAGTCCGGCGCGGCGGCCGACTGTAGCGACGGTAATATCTGCACCGTTGACTCCTGCAACTCTGCTTCAGGCTGCCAGAATCAGCCTTCTAACGCGGCCTGCGACGATGAAAATGCTTGCACCGACGACAGCTGCGCGGCCAATGCCTGCAGCAGCACGCCCAACTCGGCCTCCTGTGACGACGGTGACGCTTGCACCACTACTGACACCTGCGCGGCGGGTAGCTGCTCGGGTTCGGCCGTAGACTGCGACGACGCCAACTTGTGCACTACCGATTCCTGTGATGCTGCCAGCGGTTGTGCGTACGCGGCCAACTCGCTCGCCTGCGACGACGGGGTCAACTGTACCACCGGCGATACCTGCTCTGCTGGAATCTGCCAGGCTGGTGCTCCGGTAGTCTGTAACGACGGTGACGTCTGTACCGACGACCAGTGCAACGAGGCCGACGGAACCTGCTCCAGTTTTGCTAACACGGGGCCAGCCTGCGATGACGGCGATGCCTGCACCACGGGCGACGCCTGCTTCGGCGGCAACTGTGTGGGTGGCGCGGCGCCGGACTGCGGCGACGGCAACGTTTGCACTGATGACGTTTGTAACTCGGCCAGCGGTTGCTCCAACCCGGCCAACACGGTTGCCTGCAACGACGGTGACGCCTGCACCACCGCTGACACCTGTTCTGCGGGTTCCTGCGTGGGCGGAGCGGCTCCCGATTGCAACGACAGTGATCTTTGCACTGCCGACAGCTGCGACTCGGGCTCGGGCTGCGTGAACACGGATATATCGGCTGACTGTGGCGACGCTAACGTCTGCACTACCGACAGCTGCGATGCGATCCAGGGTTGCATAAACGCGCCCAACACGGTGGCTTGTGACGACGGTGATGCCTGCACACAGGTAGACAGCTGCGATGGCGCTGGCGCCTGCGCTGGATCTGACCCGGTGCTGTGTACGGCCAGTGACCAGTGCCACGACGCGGGCAGCTGTGCCCCGGCCAGTGGCCAGTGCAGTGACCCTGCTTCGGCTGACGGTACGCCCTGTGATGATGGCAACGCCTGCACGACCAACGACAGCTGCCAGTCCGGCACCTGTGTCGGCGGCGCGGCACCGAACTGTGACGACACTAACGTCTGCACTACCGACAGCTGCGATGCAGCCAGCGGTTGCCAGCACGTGCCGGTGGCGCTGTCTTGCGATGACGGCGATGCGTGCACGGTTGCCGATTCGTGCAGCGGCGGCGTCTGCTCGGGTACGACTCGTGATTGCAACGACAGCAACGGCTGCACAAACGACAGTTGCGATCCGGCCTCGGGTTGCGCCAGCGTTGACAACACAGCGCCATGTGATGACGGAAACGCCTGCACCACGAGTGACACCTGCGCCGGTAGTTTCTGCGTTGGTGGAGTAGCTCCTGAATGCAACGACGGCAATGGTTGCACCACCGACAGTTGCGACACAGCGTCGGGCTGCCTTTACTTGGATAACTCGCTCGCCTGTGATGACGGTAACGCCTGCACGGACAACGACAGCTGCTCAAGTGGGCAGTGCCAGGGCGGCGGAGCTGCGAACTGCGACGACTCCAACTCTTGCACGGTTGATCTGTGCGACTCGGCTACCGGTTGCCAGCACTTCAACGTAGCCATCGCGTGCGATGACGGCAACGCCTGCACGACCGACGACCAGTGCAGTAGCGGTGCTTGCGTAGGCGGCGCCCCGCCCAACTGCAACGATTCAAACGTTTGCACTGACGATAGCTGCGATGCCGGCCTGGGCTGCGTAAACACAAACAACACGGCCCAGTGCTCAGACGGCGACGCTTGCACCACCAGCGATATCTGTTCGGCTGGCAATTGCGGCGGTACCGACACGTCGGCGAGCGATTGTGATGACAGTAATGTGTGCACCACTGACAGCTGCAACGCGGTTTCTGGTTGCGCCAACGTGGTCAACGCGGTGGCTTGCGACGACGGAGACACTTGCACGACGGTTGATCTCTGTGTCGATGGAGCCTGCGTGGGTACGGTTCCGCCCGATTGCGACGACACCAACGGTTGCACGGACGATACCTGTGACAGTGCTACCGGTTGCGTGAGCACCGACAACACGGCCTCCTGCGAGGACGGCAACGCCTGCACAAGGGACGATACCTGCCAGGCGGGATCCTGTGTGGGCGGTGCGGCGCCCGACTGCGACGACGATAACGAGTGCACGGAGGATACCTGTGACGCTGCCTCGGGCTGCGCGCACGGTAACAACACCAGTAGTTGCGACGACGGCGATTCCACCTCGGTGGGTGACCAGTGCTTAGCGGGCAGCTGCGTGTCGGGTAACTTCGGCTGCCCGGCAGCCCCGGCGCCCGACTGCACCCAGCCTTACTTCGAGCGTAAGTCCAAGCTGCTGCTTAAGAACAACAGCCTGGACAGCAAGGACAAGTTGCTCTGGAAATGGGCCAAAGGTGGTGCCACGACCACGGCAGATATGGGCGACCCATCGGCCACTACCGAGCACGCACTGTGCATCTGGGACGAGGTAGGCGGTACGCCCGCCCTGGTCATGGAAAACCACGTCCTGCCGGGCAACGGTTGGCAAGTATCGGCTTCGGGCATTCAGTACAAGGACCGCGTAGGCGCTCCGGACGGCGTGGCTAAGCTGAAGATGAAGGCCGGGCCCGACGGCAAGGCCAAGATCCTGATCAAGGCCAAGGGCGCCGCCACGGGTCTTGCGGCCATGCCGCTGTCGCTGGACGACAAGCTTACAGTGCAGTTGGTGAACAACTCGGGCGGATGCTGGCAGTCGGATTTCGCTGCGCCGACCTCGCGTAATAACCCGGCATTGTTCAAGGGAATTTCTTCCTTCAGGTGACACGGCGAACTGGTGATTGTTCACCCGCCGCGTCGCCCAGGGGGGGCGAGTCGACGTCGGCCTGCCTTTGGCAACGGGGATGCCAGGGCAGCCGCGTCGACGAAGGATCCCGAAACCGGCAGAGCAGACGCTACAGCGTTTAACCGTGACGCATAATTACCCGTTCGGGGGGCGAGACAGTTTCCGAAATGGGGGCTAACGTCATTAGCAAGGATAGTCAGGGGGGGGGTCCTCCGATGTTCTAAGTTTTTTGGAGGTCTTGTTCGATGTTTGTATTCTCGGTTGTTACTAACGGTTTCTTTTCTCGTGCTGCTGTCTCGACAGCAGCCCTGGCCCTTATTCTCGGCTCGGCCGCTACGGCATTCTCACAGCCGGCACCGCCGCCTGCAGGTGAACCGTTGTTTGCCCCTCCACCGTCGTCGCTCAAGACGGCACTGGTTCCCGAACCGTCGACGCTCGCCGAGTACGTTGTCGACAAGCAGGCCGCCATCACCCTGGGGAAGGCCCTTTTCTGGGACATGCAGGTGGGCAGTGACGGGGTGCAGGCCTGCGCTTCCTGCCACTTCAGCGCGGGCGCCGACAGCCGCGATAAAAACACCGTTAGCCCAGGCCCCAACGGGGTGTTTGACAGCCTGGGGCCCAACGGGACGCTGACCGCTGCCGACTTTCCATTTACGAGTTTTGCCGACAACGACAACCGCCTCTCGACTCGTATTCACTCTGACGATGTCGTCGGTTCGCAGGGCGTTCACAAGGTCGATTTCCTTGACGTAGTGCTCGGTAGTCCCCTGGCCTTCGACCAGGGAACCGTGCTGCTCGACCCCACCTTCCAGGTTGGCGGGGTAAACACCCGGCAGTCAACCGGCCGCAACACCCCGTCGACCATTAACGCGGTATTCAACTGGCGTAACTTTTGGGACGGTCGTGCCCAGCCGCTCTTCAACGGTGTCAACCCCGGTGGCGCACACGATCCGTCAGCCCGCGTGATCGAAATACTCGCTGGTAGCGACGGTGTCCTCGGTACCCTAGACGACACCGTAGAGGCGGTGTCGGTGCTCATAGACAACGCCAGTCTTGCTTCGCAGGCGGTGGGTCCTCCCAACAGCGAAGTAGAGATGGCCTGGGCTGGGCGTATTTTTCCCAAGATAGGTAAGAAGATGCTTGCGCCCGGAATCATTCCGCTGGCCAAACAGCTGGTTCACTCCAGTGATAGCGTGCTGGGCGCGCTGGCCAAGACCAACACCAACCCCAACCTTCCGGGCCTCGATGCGAGCTACGAGACGCTCATACAGCAGGCTTTTGCGCCCCAGTGGTGGGATTCGGACAAGGTCGTGACTTTTCCCGGGACGGTTGCCTGTGGCGACACGCTCGGCATCGATGCCTCCACCTGCGCGGGCTTCCCGACCATTTCTGATCCCACCGGTGCGCTGCTGACAACGAATGAGTACACGTTGATGGAGGCCAACTTTTCGCTTTTCTGGGGACTGGCTGTGCAGTTATACGAGGCCACCCTGGTATCGGACGACTCGCGTTTTGACCAATTCATGGACGGCGGCGGCATAGGCGGCAACACCGAGCACCTGCTCAACGCCGAGGAGAGGTTGGGCCTGGATGTTTTTCGCAACATCGGCTTCGCGCCGGGCGTCAGCGCCGGGCTCTGCGTAGGTTGCCACGTGGGCGCGGAGATGACGGCCGCGGCTACCGCTGCCATCAACTCGCTGGAGCCTTTTTTCCCGGGTGAACCGCCTCCCGTGCCCGAGTTACCGGTCGAGCAGATGCTCATGGCCTTCGGCGTGGGGCTCAACAATCTGAACTTCCAGACAGATCCGCTGGCCATACTGACGCCCGAGTTTGCCGGGGTTCTGACCTTTGACCCGCGAGGATCGTTGATGCAGATCACACAGGACTCGGTGCCCACCGGCGCCTGCAACCTGGACGGGAGCTGCCCCAATGTCACCACAGCCGGTTTCGACGGAGTGCCGGGTACCGGTGACGACGGCAGTGTTCCCCAGCATTGCACCTGCAACAATTTTGACACAGCGACCCAGACCTGTGTTTCCGAGGGATGTGCGCCGGCCATTTTTACCCGCGACTACCTCGGTACCCCCGGCCAGACCCAGCTGGGTGCGACCCCCCCCGCCGACTGCGGCGTGGGGTCGACCCTGAGCGCCCAGCTGTTTCCTACCGGCGCCGGTTCGCTCGTAAACCCCTTGTCGTTCGCCAGCGCGCTGTTCGTGCAGCAGCCTGACTGCGCGGCCGACCTGTCGACCGGTACGCTCGGCCTCGCGCCGGGCGACTACAGCTTTTTTGTAGACGGCATAAACCGCGGCACCATGCGCGTGATTGCCGACGTGATCTATGACTTCGGCTTCTACAACATTGCAGTGACCCCGACCTTCGACGACGTGGGCGTGGGTGGCGATTCGCCTCCAGGTCAGCCGATATCGGTTGCCAGGCGCGCGGTCATGATGGCCGACGGAGAGCCTTGCGGCCAGGACCCCATTAACAACCCGCTGGTCTGCGACATGCCCGAACTCACGGGCGCGTTCTGCCTGCCCGGTGTGAGTGGCAACTGCACCATCCAGGATCCGTCGTTCGTGGCGCCCGGCACTCTCGAAGTGGTTGACGGTGCCTTCAAGGTGCCCCAGCTGCGCAACGTGGAACTGACTGGTCCGTACTTTCACAACGGTGGCAAGGGCACCCTCGGCCAGGTCGTTGATTTCTACAACCGTGGAGGCGACTTCCACGAGGACAACCTTCTGGAACTGGCACCGGAGATAATCTTTCTTGCCATGCCCCAGGTTGACCGCGACGCGTTGGTGGCCTTTCTCAAGACGCTCACCGACGAAAGGGTGCGCTACGAGGCAGCTCCCTTTGACCATCCGGAAATTTCGATACCCGTTGGCCAGGTTGGTGATGACCTCGCCGTGAGCGACACCAACTTTGACGGTAACGCTGACGATGTCTTCATGCACCTGGCAGCCGTTGGCGCACCGGGTAACTGCACGGGCGTAGACGGCTCAGCTCGCAGCTGTGATGACAACAACTCGTGCACAGATGACAGCTGCGTGCCCGAGTTCGGTTGCGTGAACGCACCCAATACAGCGCTCTGTAATGATGGTGACTCCTGCACCACGGCCGACCAGTGTGATGGAGCCGGCGGTTGTGCGGGCGTAGACACATCGCTGGTCGATTGTGACGACGCGGACGTGTGTACCGATGACAGTTGCGATGCGTTTGCCGGTTGCACGAACAGCTTCAATGCGTCCGGCTGTAGCGACGGCAACGCCTGTACCACGGGTGATACCTGCAACGCGGGTATCTGCGTTGGTGGACCGCCACCGGCTTGTGACGACGGCAACGTTTGTACCGCAGATCTTTGCGATAGCAGCGTGGGCTGCGTGTCGTTGCCTACGTCGGTGAGTTGTGACGACGCGGATCCTTGCACGATCGATGACTTCTGCGTCAACGCTGCCTGCGTGGGCTCCACGCCCCCGGACTGCAGCGACGGCAATGTCTGCACGGACGACAGTTGCGTGAGCGCGGCCGGTGGCTGTGTGAACCTGCCCAACTCGGCGCCCTGCGATGATGGCGATGCCTGCACGACCAACGACACCTGCCAAGCCGGTGTCTGCGTGGGTGGCGCGGCGCCCGACTGCGACGATGTCAACGGTTGCACCGACGACACTTGTGACAGTGCAATCGGCTGCGTAAGCGCAAACAACACGGTGTCTTGTGAGGACGGCGAGTTTTGCACCGACGGCGACCAGTGTTCGGGTGGCTCCTGCCAGCCGGGTGCGGCCAGGGATTGCTCGGATGGCAACGCCTGCACGACAGACAGCTGCGATGACGCTGCCAACCAGTGCCAGCACGTGGCCGACGATGGCTTCTGCGATGACAGTAACCCCTGCACGAACGATTTCTGTTCGACGGCAACGGGCTGCTTCTACCAGGATAACGGCTTTGCCTGCGACGACGGGGACGCCTGCACGACCATCGACACCTGCCAGGCCAGTGTGTGTGTGGGTAGCACGCCGCCCAACTGCGACGATGGAAACGGTTGCACCGACGACGTCTGCGACAGCGCGACGGGCTGTGCGAACAATGACAACACTGCCCTTTGCAGCGACGGCGACGCCTGTACTACCGGCGATGCCTGCTCGGCGGGCAGCTGCTTTGGCGGCGCCGCGCCTGATTGCGACGACGGTAACGTGTGCACGGCCGACACCTGCGACACAGCCCTGGGTTGTCAAAATACCAACGTAGCTGTCGCCTGCGACGACGGCGACGCCTGCACCACGACCGATACTTGCTCGGCCGGCGGTTGCGTGGGGGGTGCTGCCCCTGATTGTAACGACGCCAACGGCTGTACCGATGACGTCTGCAATAGCGCGACGGGTTGTTCCAATACTGACAACACCACGGCCTGTGACGATGGTGACGCTTGCACAACCGGTGATATTTGCGCGGCTGGTTCGTGTGCCGGTGTAGATACTTCGGCCCAGGATTGCGAAGACGGAAATTCCTGCACGCTGGACTTCTGCAACCCTGCGAGCGGTTGCGTGAACGCTGCTACGGCTGGTAGTTGCGACGACGGCGACGCCTGCACGGATGACGACCAATGTATCAACGGGTCCTGCTTAGGCGGAGGCGCGCATGATTGTGATGACGCCAACGGTTGCACCGACGACAGTTGCGACAGCGCGACTGGTTGTGCCAACAGCGACAACACGGCCGCCTGCGACGATGGCGACGCCTGCACCACGGCTGATACCTGTGCGGCGGGTAGCTGCGTGGGCGGGGTCGCGCCGGATTGCGACGATGGCAACGGTTGCACCGACGACACCTGCGACAGCACGAGTGGCTGCGCTTACTCTAACAACACAGCCACTTGCGATGACGGCGAACCGCTCACCCCGGTAGACCAGTGCATCGCCGGCCAGTGCGTGGGCAGTGGATTGCAGTGCCCCGTACAACCAGTGGCGGGTTGCCGACAGCCGGTCAAAATTGGCAAGGCCAGGCTGGCGCTCAAAAAGAATGCTGTGGTGACGGCCAAGGACCGCATGAAGTGGAAGTGGGCCAACGGGTCTGCCACCGCGGCCGCCGACTTTGGTGACCTCGTTGGTGGTAGCGGTGAAGGTCTCGCCATTTGCTTCTACGATGAAGTTGCCGGCCAGGCCTCGCTTGTGATGGACCAGCTGGTGCCCGCGGGTGGCAGCTGCGGCGGCAAGGATTGTTGGGTAGAAACACCCAGGGTCATTAAGTTCAATGATCGATCGGGCGCAGCCAGCGACGGGATAACGGCATTAACTATCAAGCCCGGCGCCGACGGCAAGGCCAAGATCAAGGTCAAAGGCTCTGGTACGCGACTGGGAGTGGGTTCGCTGCCCCTGTCGATGGACACCAAGGCTACCATGCAGGTCATAGCCGAGCCTGGTAGTTGCTGGCAGGCCGATTACTCGTCAGCTGCCAAGAACACCGACGGGCAGTTCAAGGCCAAGAGTTCGAATTGATGTCGAGTCTCCGGCTTGAAGAATATGCGAAGAAAGCCCTGCTCGGGGTAGCGGTAGCCATGATTTTGGCGGCTATCGCGACCCCTGGCCTGGCTGTCGCCTCCTCATCCGACTTGGACAAGTGCAAGTTAGCCATCGCGAAAGCCGACTCCAAGTACGTGGGCAAGTACACCAAGGCCTCGCGACGGTGCATGGACGACGGGGGCTCTGCTTCTGCCTGTATGGGTAGTACTGGCGGTGACGCTCGCTTTGTGGCCGCAGTGGGCAAGGCTCAGTCGCGGGCGAACAAGCTGGTCCTGAAAAAATGCTCCGCCTGGGGGGCCGCTGAAAAGGTTCGCTACGACCTCGGCTACGGTTCCAGCTGCCCAGGCATCGCCCAGCCCGGTAACTGTGATTTCGAACTTTCGGGGCTCGATATGCAGGGGGAAGACAATGACCTGCTCGAGTGCCTGGGGTGTCTTCATTCTCACATGGCCGAATGTTTGACTGCTGCTGCCTACAATATCGCCGTGCCTGGAGGTCGTTGTTTCTGACCAGCAGAAGCAGCCGAAGTCCGCGATGAACAATTCTCAACCATTTTATCTACCGGTCTTCAAGACGATTCGGACAGCGCTGTTATGTTCGGTGTTGATGCTGCTTGTTCCCTTGACGGCAGTGGGCGCCGAGCAACAGCAGGCAGGGGATAGATTTCCTTCTAATCCGCTAGGAGCCTGCAGCACCAAGCTTGCTGCAGGAGGAGACAAGCTGTTCAAAAAGGCGGCCAGGGCACTGCAAAGATGCCAGAAGGCCGACATGTCGACCTCGTGTCTACTCAACAGGCCGGCGAGCGTAGCGGGCGAGCTGTCGGGCTACGCGACCAAGGCACGACGTTCGATGGCGGGCAAGTGTTCGCGTATTAATTATGATTTGGCTGGATACCCTTCCACCTGTCCGGGTTTCGGAGACGCTTGTGATTTTACCGTGGCTGGCTGGGATGTCACCGGCGAAAAGAACGACATGCTTGACTGCCTGCTTTGCATGTACGACGCAGCAGCGAGGCGGAGCCTTGAACTGCAGGTCGTGGTACCGCGTTGCGGCGACGGCATGGACAACAGGCTCGACGAAATTTGCGATGACGGTAACGATGACAGTAACGACGCCTGCCTCGGAGACTGCCGCGCGGCGAGCTGTGGTGACGGTTTTGTCTGGGCCGGCCAGGAGAGCTGCGACAACGGTGACGCTAACTCCGATACAGAGGCAGATGCCTGTCGCAGCGATTGCACCCCTGCGGTCTGCGGTGATGGGACGGTAGACAGCGGCGAAGAATGCGATGACTCGGGTGAATCGGCCAGCTGCGACAGCGATTGCAGCCTGGCTGTCTGCGGTGACGGTACCGTAAATGCCTCGGCCGGCGAGACTTGTGACGACACGGGTGAATCGGCTAGCTGCAACAGCGACTGTACGGTGGCCTCCTGCGGTGACGGCACGACTAATGGCACGGCCGGCGAATCCTGTGATGACGGCAACGGGGATAACACCGACGCCTGTCTCAACGATTGTTCCCCAGCCTCCTGCGGTGACGGTTTCACATGGGCGGGCTCAGAAGACTGCGACGACGGGAATGCCGACAACAATGATTCCTGCCTGGACAGTTGCACAGCGGCGACTTGCGGCGATGGTTTTGCCTGGGCGGGCACCGAAGAATGCGACGACGGCAACGCCGACAACGGTGACTCCTGCCTGGATAGTTGCGTCACCGCGACCTGTGGCGACGGCTTTTTATTCTCGGGCAGCGAGCAGTGCGACGACGGAGCGGCCAACTCTGATACCGCGCCCGACACTTGCCGCTCTGATTGCGAACTGCCGAGCTGTGGTGACGGGGTAGCCGACAGTGCGGAGCAATGTGATGATGGTAACGCCGACGACAACGACTCCTGCCTCGGCTCCTGTGTCGATGCGTCCTGCGGCGACGGTCATACCTGGGCTGGAATAGAAGCTTGCGATGCGGCTGGCTATAGCGCTTCGTGCAACCTGGACTGCAGCGTCTCGGTGTGCGGTGACGGCAAGGCCAACCCGGCGGCGGGTGAGGCCTGCGACGCGGCGGGCGAGAGCGCGGTTTGTGACCTCGATTGTAGTCTTGCGTCCTGCGGTGATGGAACGATGAACACGACGGCAGGCGAGGCTTGCGACGCGGCGGGTGAGAGCACAACTTGTGATCTCGACTGCAGCCTTGCCTCCTGCGGTGACGGAACAACGAACGCCACGGCAGGCGAGACCTGCGACACGGAAGGCGAAAGCGCCTCCTGTAACGCCGACTGCAGTACTGCCGCCTGTGGTGACGGCAAGGTCAACAGCAGCGCGGGCGAACAGTGCGATGCGGCGGGAGAATCTGATTTATGCGACGGCGATTGCACGGTGGCTGCCTGTGGCGACGGCACCACTAACGCTACTGCCGGCGAGGCCTGCGACGACGGTAACAACAGCAACGGCGATGGCTGTCTCGATAGCTGTGCCACGGCCAGCTGCGGCGATGGCTTCGTCTTCGCGGGCGAAGAAGCCTGCGACGATGGCAACTCTTCAAACGCTGATGCCTGCCTGGCTGATTGTGCGGTTGCGAGCTGCGGCGATGGCTTTGTCTTCGTCGGCCAGGAAGCCTGCGATGACGGCAATTCCGACAACGGTGACGCTTGCCTCGACAGCTGCGAGACGGCGTCCTGCGGCGACGGTTTTCTGTTCGTCGGCGGGGAAGAGTGCGACGATGGCAACAGCAGCGACACCGACTCCTGTAGCGCGGCCTGTGATTCACAACGCGTAATTTCAGCCGGCGTGGTAGCGCTGGACCAGGTGCTTACCTACAACCGCTGGGGTAGCCACCAGGCTGCGGGGATGATTTTTGCGCTCCGGCGCGACGTGGTCGACATGGCCGGTAACCCAATAGGGGAGGGCGGAGTGCCAGGCCAGGTAATGCTCAGGCCAGGCAAGCGCCCGCGCCCGCTGGTGCTCAGGGCCAACGAGGGGGATGTTCTGCAGGTCCACTTTACAAACCTGCTGGCACCGGCCAGGCCCAACGCCAAGGGAACGACCACGAGGCTGGCTTCGATGATGGTAAACGGCACGCGTGTGCTGGGCAACACCCACGACCCGGTCGTGACCGGGCTCGAGGGAATCGCACCGGGGCAGTCTACCGACTACTCGTGGAAGGCCGGGCACGAGGGCACAAAGTTGTTCTACAGCCTCGCCGGACCGGCTGGCGGTGGTGGCGACGGTGGCCAGCTTTCGCTCGGACTTTTCGGAGCTTTAAACGTCGAGCCCGAGGGCAGCAGCTGGTATCGCAGCCAGGTGACAGCGGCAGAGTTGGCGACGGCGCGGTCCCAGGCCGAAGCACCTGCGCTGCTTAACTACGACGCGGTAGACATTGCAGGAGTGCCGGTGCTGCGCATGCTCGACGACGCCGGTGAACTTGTGCACTCTGATCTCAACGCGATCATCGCCTACGACCAAGCAGCAGATAACGTGCAGTCGACCTCCGAGGCCACTTTCAGGGAGTTCTCGGTAATCTTTCACGACGAGATCGAGCTGACCCAGGGATACCCCCAACTTGATAACGATGTACTCAAGCCGGTGAGCGATTCTTTTGCCATCAATTACGGCTCCGAGGGCCTGGGCTCGCGCCTGCTGGCCAACCGCCTGGGCGAGGGGCCGGCTGCGAACTGCCTGGAGTGCCCCTACGAAGAGTTCTTCCTCGAGTCAGCCGTGAGCGGTGACCCGGCCCTGCTGAATGTTTTCGAGGATGATCCCTCCAACGTTCACCACAGCTATATCAACGACAACGTAAAATTCCGCAACCTGCACGCGGGCCCGAGAGAAACGCATATCTTTCACCTGCACGCTCACCAGTGGCTGGCCAACGCGGGTGAGGGTATCGACGACAACTCGGTATACCTTGATTCGCAGGCAATAAGCCCGATGAGTAATTTCACCTACGAGATCCAGTACGGTGGCGCGGGCAACCGCAACAAGGTCGTCGGTGATTCAATTTTTCACTGCCATCTCTATCCCCACTTTGCCCAGGGCATGTGGGAGCTGTGGAGAGCACACGATGTACTGGAGGATGGAACCCGTCGCCTGATGGACGGAGAACTGGGACCGGGAACAAACCCGCTCACCGGGGTGACGGTTGGCGGCACGCCCATACCCGCGCTTGTTCCAATGCCCGACTACGCGATGGCCCCCGATCCCAGCTACGGGCCGAACGCATTGCCCGGGTATCCTTTCTACATGGCGCAGGTCGCGGGCCACCGGGCTCCACAAGCACCGCTTGACGTGGCCAGCGACGGCGGACTGCCGCGACACGTGTTTACTGACGGCGGCCAGCGAAGCACGGGTGCGGGGGCTGCCAGTTTTGATTTCCACGTCGACGTGCAGGTCGCCAACATACAGGTGCTGCCCCAGGAGGGAACGGCGCTTGAGCAGGCCGCGATGGCTTTTCACGCCAGCCCCGGTGTGACTACCACCACCCCCGAGGGTGACGCAGCTTTCTTTGAACTGAACGGCTTGCCTTCCACCGCCGGTGCCCCTTACGCTGAGCCCTGTCCGCCCCTATGCGGCAGCGCCCAGCAGGGCGAGTACCAAGCAGCTTGCATGGACGGCTGCACGGGCAAACCCTGGGATCCCGAGTGCTCATTGCGTTGTGAAGACTGCACCACGGCCCACCGCACCTACCACGTGTCGTACATAGAGCTCGACCTGTTGGCCAACGCGGCCGGCTGGCACGACCCACAGGGGCGCATAAACGTGCTCGACTCAGACGTTTCTCTCTACGAGGGACAAACGACCACGGCGGATCCGTTTTTCTTCAGGGCTAACTCGGGTGAGTGCGTCACGTTCAAGCACACCAACCGCGCGCCCAAGGAGTTTGACCTGGATGATTTCCAGGTGAGGACGCCCGCTGATGTGGTTGGCCAGCACATCCACCTTGTCAAGTTCGATGTGACAAGCTCCGATGGCTCGGGCAACGGGTGGAACTACGAAGACGGTACTTACTCTGCTGAAGCCATCGCCGAATGGACGGCGGCCAGCAATGCTCTCGGTGGGTCGGCCACCTCGGGATACGACGCGGCGGGCAACCCCGTCAACGTGTGGGGCGACGGCGCAACCTCGGGGGTGCCCACGACGCTGACGGCCGACGGTGGCTTTCAGACCACCACGCAGAGGTGGTGGGCAGACCCCTTGCTCAATAAGCATGGCCAGGACCGCAGCATAAGAACGGTGTTTACCCACGATCACTTTTTTCCGTCTACCGGCCAGCAGCACGGTTTTTACAACGCGCTCACCATAGAACCTGCCGGTTCGCAGTGGCTCACGCCCGACCTGACCGATGATCTTTCGCTGCCGCTCGACCCCGCCCGCGGTGTGGGTACGCAGGCATACATAATTGCCGCGGACAGCAAGACCTGCACGGTGAGCGGGGAGGCGGTAGCCGTTGAACCGTTGCCCTGCAACTCGGACGCCGACTGCCCTGAAGAAGAATGGTGCATGAATATGGACCACCGTGAGTTCATGATGGCGGTGGCCGATCTTGCACTTCTTTATACGCCCCTGGGTGTGCCCATAGGCGCGCCGGCCCAGCCAGAGGCCATATCGAGTAAGGGTGGAACAGACGTAGTAAACTACCGTAACGAACCTTTTGCCGGACGCGGCGGCCCTCATCCCGATGCCGATTTGGATACGCTGAACTCGGGTAACGGCGTACCTTCCGGCGCGTTCAGCTCCTGGGTAAACGGCGACCCCTTTACCGAGATATTCAAGGCCCGCGAGGGCGAACGAATGCAGGTGCGGCTTATACAGGGCGCACAACAGGCCCAGCACAGCTTCAACCTTCACGGCGGGTTGTGGCCCGAGGCCATAGACGACTCTGGGTCCCCGATGGTTCAGGGCCAACCCATAGGTATATCCGAACACTTCGAGTGCGACATGGGCGTGGCTCCGCCGGTGACCGGCGGCGGCGTGGCCGATTACCTGTACCATTTCGGCGCCAATGATCATTTGAACGACGGAAGCTGGGGTCTCATTCGCGTGTTTGCTGACGGGCTTTCTTTTGATGCCAGCGACTCTGAACTCAGGTCGGCGCAACTGGCCGCCGCGGCTGCCGGCGAGCGCAACGACTGCCTTGAGGATTCACCCGCGCGCTTGTTCGAGGTCGAAGCCTGGCGGGCCGCCGACCTGCTGCCCGGCGGCCGGCTGGTGTACAACCAGCGCGAGGACATTTACGACCCCAACGCGCGTATCTTCTTGCTGGCCGAGGACCGGGCCGCACTGGCGGCGGGTACCAAGGCCGTCGAGCCGCTCGTGCTCAGGGCCAACTCCGGCGACTGCATCACGGTGTCGTTGACTAACCACATGCCAGACACCGAGGTATCGATGCATCCGCAGCGCGTGTCCTACGACGTACGCTATTCTGACGGTGCCAACGTGGGCTTGAACTTTCTCCAGACCGCTATGCCCGGTGAGACTATCAACTACCACTGGTTCGCCGGCTATACGTGGCACGGATTTTCCGAGCCTGAGGAGCTGGGTCCGGGCAACCTGCGCTCCTACGGCGACTTCCTGGTCGATGCTCGGCAGGGCTTGCTCGGCGCGTTGGTAATAGAAGAAGCCGGTGCCAGCTGGACCGACACCGTGACCGGCACGGCGGCTTCGTCGGGAACAGCGGTAGACGTGACCACGGCCTCTGGTGAAACCTTTCGCGAGTTCGTAGTTCTCTACCAGGAAGACCTGGACTTGTTCACGGGCCAGGGAAGGATTCCCGACGCCAAGGTCGATCAGGCCGAGAAGGCGTTCAATTACCGAACCGAGAATTTCTGGGCGCGGCTGGGCGTTCCTACTTCCGTAGACTTGAATGACGTGGCGTTTCCCTCCGATTTTTTCAGCGGCCCTATCGAGACACCTTTGTTCAGGGCAGCCGACGGGCAGAAGGTTCGTTTCCACGTACTGCAGCCCTCCGGCGGTCCCCTGCAGCACACCTTCCTCGTGCAGGGGCACGACTATCCGGACAACCGCCAACCGATGGCGGGCACCGGGGGGGCGAGCATTATAGCCCCCTTCGTGGCCCGTACCATGGACCTGGAAGGCGGCGCGCGCGCCGGCACATGGCTCTATCACGACGGCACGGGGTACGGTCGGGCGGGTGGCCTCTGGGGCCGGCTGGAAGTCGACTGACGGCTATAGCCCGGCAACTGGCCCGGTCGCTGGCGGATTAATTTGTTCTGCCCCCCTAACGGGGGGTACGGGCCGCTGTTTCCCCGTTTGGGGGCTTGTTGAACTCCCCCGACAGGGTAACTTTTTATAAGGGGTTACAGCTTGCGGGGGTTTCCTAAATACGAAAGAAAGGTGGGATTGTCGGTGGCGATCCTGTTGCCGCTGGCGATGGTTTTCGGCTGCCCGGTGCCGGTGGATGCCGCGGATTCCAAGCCTGCGGGCGTTGAATTCTCGGTACACAACCTGGATTCCAAGGCGGGTCAGGCAATCAGGGCGGGCGGGGACCTTCTGGTCAAGTTCAGACTGTCTGATCCCGATTCTGGCTTCGGACTGTCGCAGTTGCACCCGGCTGCCTGGCTCAGCCCGCGCGAGAAGGGCGCTCCCGCGCCGTCGCAGCAGGAGTGCGAAAACCTGATACGCGGCATGGGGCAGTTCGGTGTCACGCACGCCGACGACGATCTCAACGGTTACTACATCCTCACCCTCAACGCTGACAATTCAGTCTCTATTCTCAACCCCATGGTCAGCCTGAACACTTCCAACCAGAAGGCCCACATTCTCCTGGACGGCGAGGCGCACGCATGGGATTTTGACCCCAACACGGCGCTGGCCTGGGTGACCTTGCCCGACGATAACAAGGTGGCCGTTGTTGACGTCAAGGGCCGACGAGTCGCTGCCTACCTGGCAGTGGGCAACGCGCCGCGGTCGATAGAAGTACAACCCGACGGTCGTTTTGTGTGGGTGGGCAACGACGATTCGGGTACCGTCAGCGTGTTGGCCCCAAGCGGCCAAGGACAACTTCGTTCGATCGAAGTGGGGCGAGGCCCGATAGATTTTGCCTTCGACGAACAGGGGCGCTACGTGATCGTGTCAGCGGGGGGTGCCGGCCGCGTGTCGGTGATCGATACGGGGAGCATGAAAGTCGTATCTTCTCTCGAAGTGGGCGAAGGCTCACTTCAGGTCGCCTGGGCAGAACTGGCCGGCGCTTTTTACCTGCTCAACCCTTCGCGCAACACGGTTACGGTCGCTTACCCCCGCGAGGGCCGGGCTGCCGTGGAGATCGATGTCGCCGAGGGCGCCACGACGATTGAAGCCGATCCGCAGGGACGCTGGGTATTCGTGATCAACCCCGAGGCGCGCGCGGTTGACATCATCGATACCGCAGCTGCGAGGCTGTCGCGCAGGGTAGCGCTCGAGGAAAAACCCAGCCACGTTCTTTTCAGCTCGATCTTCGCCTACGTCTACCACGCCGACAGTTCCAACCTGTCGCTGGTAAAGCTCTCTGCGCTTGCGGATGCTGAAGCTGCACCGGTGCTGATCATCCCCATGGGAGTTGAGCGACCCGAGGGAAGAATGGTGCGCCCGGGCCTGTTGCCCATGGACATTCTGCCCGATGAGGGCGGCGCCGTGGTGGCCAACCCGGTCGAGAAGGTCATCTATTTTTACACCGACGGAATGATGTCTCCGATGGGTTCGTTCAAGACATGGGCGTCGAACCCGCTGGGCGTGATTCTCTACGACCGCTCGCTGCGGGAGCGCGGCAACTCGGGCGTCTACGAGACGGTTACCCGCCTGGACGAACCCGGGGTGTACGATGTTCCCTTCGTGCTGGGCAGCCCACGGGTAGTGACCTGTTTTGAGTTCGAGGTCGCGGGAGAGCCCGGGCACGGGGAAGCCGTGAAGCCGTTGTTCCGCGGACTGTTCGTGGGCGAGGATCTCGCCCCGGGTGACGAGGTGACCCTGCGCTACCAGGTGGTCGACGGTCGCGATGGCCGTCCCCTGACCGGTCTCGACGACCTGAGATTGATAACCTTTCGCGCGGGCGAGAACTGGAGCGCGAGGTCCTGGACCAAGGAAGTAGAAGACGGCGTGTACGAGGCGGGTGTCACCTTTCCGCGCGGCGGCCGTTACCTGGTGCAGGTGGAGGCACGCTCGCTGGGCATCGGTTTCGGCGATGCTGGAAGGGACTACGCCGACGTGTCGCAGGGAGCGACGAGATGAAACAAGGCTTGCTCACAGTGCTGCTATCGGCAGCGATGCTTGCTTGCCCGTTCTTGATGCGGGCGGCAACGGCCGCGGGCGTGAGCGCGGGGGGAAACGACGCTGGCGACGTCAGGCTTATCGACGTGCCGCTGCTCGACCAGGATGGCAAGCGCATGATGCTGGTCAGTGACCTGGTCGGGGAGAAGATCGTGGTAATGAACTTCATTTTTACTACCTGCCCGTCGGTGTGCCCCATGCAGTCTGCAATTTTTGCAGGCCTGCAGAAGGAGCTGGGTGATCGCCTGGGCAACGAGGTCAAGCTGTTGAGCCTGAGCATAGACCCGGTCACCGATGTGCCTGCGAGGCTGGCGGAAACCGCCGCTCGCTACGGGGCGCGAGAGGGCTGGACCTGGCTCACGGGCGAGAAGGCCGACGTCGACAGGGCCCTGGTCGGCCTGGGTGCGTACTCGAGCGAGGTTGAATCGCACCCGGCGATGATCCTGGTGGGAGACGGCAGCACGGGCGATTGGACACGCTTCTATGGTTTTCCGCGTCCGGTAGACGTGCTGGCCCGAGTGGACGCGCTCGTCGCGGCACGGATCGCGGGGCCGGGAGCGGTTGCCGCGGAGCCGGCAGAAGAAAACCAGCGATGAAATGCTCGAGCTCTAAAACTTCGACGATTAGTTTCGCAACGGTGAGCGTGACGGCCCTGGTGTGCTTTCTGCTGCTCGGTGTAACCCGTTCCGCCGCGGCCGCCGCCGCCGAGACTCAAGCTACTACCACCCCCGTTTCTGTCACTGCCGCCCGCGACGGAGACGAGGCCGCGCGAAGCTGGTTCACCGAATCCATCTTGCTTGACCAACGCGGTCGAGAGCTGAAGTTCTACAGCGATGTTCTCAAGGACCAGGTAGTGGTCGTCAACTTCATCTTTACCCGTTGCCCCGGCACTTGCCCGGTGCAGACGGCCAAGATGTCGGAACTCTACAAGGAACTCGGTGGAGAAATGGGGCGGACGGTGCGCTTCGTATCGATTTCGGTAGACCCCGACAACGACACACCGGCGAAGTTGCTTGAATTTGCAGACCGCTACAAGGCTGGTGACGGCTGGTTTTTTCTTACGGGTGAGCAAAAAAGTCTCGACCAGGTAACGCGCAGGCTCGGTGCTCACAATAGTCTTGCCGAGGCGCACTCGCCCTTGTTCCTGCTCGGAAATGTCAGCCGCGAACACTGGGTCAAAATGCGCCCGAGCGCTTCGGTGGCAACGCTGGCGGGTGAAGTACGAAAACTGCTCGCGGTCGATAAAGAAGATGGCTGACAGGATGACGGCGGCACTGCCAGCGCGGTTACTCGTCGTGGCGGCGCTGGGTGGGGTGCTGGTTGCCTTGGTTGCCGATCCGGCAGTGGCTGGCTGGGGCGAACAGGAGCAGCGCGGCAAGTCGGTTTACGAGCAGGGCAGGGCCACGGGCCAGGTGAAGGCACTGCTGGCGGGGCCGGGCCTCGAAGTCGATGCGGCCCAGTTTCCCTGCGTAAACTGTCACGGCCACGACGGCGCGGGTGTCATTGAAGGTGGCGTCACCACTGCCGACATCAGGCCGTCGCGCTTAGCGTTCGCGGCCGATGCCACCAGGGACTTCGGCAGGCAGCGGCCGGCCTACGACAACGAGGCGCTGGCAATGGCGATCAGGTCGGGTCTCGACCCAGGTGGCAACAGCCTTCACCCGGCCATGCCTCGCTACCGTATCAACGACGACGACTTGGCCGACCTGCTGGCCTACATGCGCCACCTGGGGCGAGAGCCTGTAGCAGGGGTAGCAGAAGATGCGGTGAGGGTCGCCGCGTTGCTGCCTTCCGCTGGACCGCTGGCCGCCCCCGCCCGCGAGGTTGAGCGTGTGCTCGCGGCCTTCGAAGAATACACCAACGAACAGGGCGGGGCCTACGGTCGGCGCTTGCTGCTGGAGCTCAAGCACTACGATCCGTCGGTGGATGCCGGTGGCGTTGCCGCGGTGGACGAGTTGCTGGCGGGCGAACGCCCGTTCTGCCTCTTGTCGAGCATGGGCCTGGGGGCCGCTGCGTTGGCCACGCTTGAACAAGCCGGCGTTCCGCTGGTCGCGCCGCTGGCGGTACCTGCCAGTGACGGCTACGGCGCCGCCCGAAACACCTTTTTTGTTTTTACCTCCGTGGCCGACCAGGCCAGGGTATTGGTCGATCATCTGGTGGCCGAGCTACCCGGCCTGGGCGGGGGCGCGGTGCTGCTGCACGACTCTGGTCCCGAGGGGCTGGCGGGCAAGCTGGGTGTAGAAAGCCAACTGTCCGGCTACGACCAGACGCTGTCGGCGAGTATCCAACTGGCAGCTGCGGGAGGCGTTGAGTCTGTCGTGGCGGAGCTCGTCGCGGCCGGAACAGCGGGCCAACGGCCCTCGGCTGTATTTTTCTTTGCCGATGGAGAGCGAGCGGCAGAGTTCCTGCGCCTGGCCGCTGCCGAAGACTGGCACCCGCTGCTGTTGGGACCCGCCGAAAGGCTGTCCCCCGGCCTGGCCGGCCTGCCCCCGGCTTTGCTCGCCGGACTGCGCCTGGTTTCGCCTGCCGGGGTGCCGGACCTAGACGCCGGCCGTAGCAGGGAGTTTCTCGCGGTGATGGAAAGAGAAGGAATTGCGGGGAGCTACCGCGCGTTTCAAATCTCGGCCTGGGCTGGAGGCTTGCTGCTGAGAGAAGGGTTGCGGAGATCTGGCCGTCGTCTTACCACACCTCGTTTCATGGCATCGCTCACCGGCCTGCGCGGGTTCGATACCGGCTTGCTGGCGCCGTTGTCATTTGACGAAAACAGCAGGGTGGGTGTGGCCGGCGCCACGGTGCTGCGGTTTTCAACGGCCGGCCCGGGCTTGTCGGTTGCCCGTAGATGGCGCGAACCCCTGGCGGCATCCGCCGTTGTAGAGCCTCAACTGTAAAACACCTCAATATTCACTGGGCTAAGCTGGGCTGTACGGCCCTTGTGGTGTGCAGGCGGTATCAACACAAAGATATCTGCAGTGTTTATCTATAATTCGGATTTTATCACTATGCGGCGCTTCCCTAGCTTCGGGCTAGCTGTTATCTGCCCGTCTCCCCTGCAGTCTTTTGTCTGGAAGACAACGGGGGGCTGGAGTGTCAGGTGGTTCCCATTCGGTACAGGATCAGGTCGGCCGCGATTGCGTGCGCGCTCGTGTTGGCCATTGTGTTTACTGCCGCTTTGGCTACCGGGGCTGCCAGCGGGAGGATAGTCAACGGTACCGCGACTTTTGACTATCCCGAGGTGGGAATGCTTCTGCACGGCAGCAACCCGTGGAACTCGGGCATGACCTGCAGCGGCACGCTTATCGGTTGTCGTAGTTTCCTGACCGCGGCCCACTGCGTCTGCCCTTGGTCCGGTGGGCAGTGCCAGGGAGCGGGCGCACCTTACAAGGGCCTGTACTCAGTTTACCTGCAGGGCTCAGGCGTGTACCGGGCTGAATCGGTGCTGGTGAACCCGGGCTACAGCTACCCTGTTGGCGATCTCGCGGTGGTGACCCTGGATCGCCCGGTAGAAGGAATTGTGCCCGCCGCGATGGTCGGCGTCACACCGGCCGTGGGCAGCGCGGCAGTATTGGTAGGCTATGGTCGCACCGACGGCGCGGCCTCTGATTTTGGCATCAAGCGGATGGGGGACGTCACCACGGTTGGCTGCGAATCGGGCTACGACAACGGCAACATCTGCTGGAACTTTGACGGCAGCACCTCGAATACTTGTCACGGCGATTCCGGTGGCCCGCTGTTCGTTGACCAGGGAGATGGCCCGAGGCTGGCGGGCGTGACCTCGGGTGGTACCCGCTCCGACTGCGGTCCCGGTGATCACAGCTTTGACACCAGCGTCGCCGCCTGGGCTGACTGGGTGAACAGCATTGTCGATGAAGCCGCCGGCTGCGAAGGAGCCGAACAACAGGCAGCCGTGATTTTTGACGCATCGGCCAACGTGGGCTTTGCTGATGCCCTCGCGGACAAGAAGGACCAGGACCACCACCAGTTTACCGTACCGGCTGGTTCGTCCGCGGTGGCAGCAACCCTCAATTCCGTCGATGACAGTCACAGCGACCTGGACCTTTACCTGCGCGCAGGGGCGCCGGCAACCGAGGCTGACTTCGATTGCCGCAGTATTGGAGGTGGCCCGTTCGGCCACTGCTCGGTCACTGAACCCCTCGCTGGTGACTGGTACGCGATGGTTGCCTCTGCCAAGGGCGCAGCCGAGTACCAACTGCTGGCAGTGTCGCTGCCCAGTCCGGCATCGTCCTGCGGCGATGGGCTGCGCGAATACGGAGAAGAGTGTGACCAGGCCGACGACCAGGCCTGCCCAGGGCAGTGTGACTCGTCCTGTGCCTGTCCGCAGGCTTGTTCGGCTAATCTCTTCGAAGTTCGCAAGTTAGAGTCCCGTGGAGGGAGGCTTGCCCTCAAGGGTCTGCTCCTGGATTACTTTGGCGATTTTACCAGTGCAGATCCCAGGCTCAATCTATCTCTCGCCGAGGTTGGTGCCCCGGAGGGCCAGGGCTTGTTTATTGCCAGCGACGATACCGGTTGGAACCGCTCGCGGCCGGGGCGCGGACGTTACACCTGGAAGGGAAGCGCCTACGGTCTACCCGCCAAGCTCAAACTAGTGGACCGGAGCCGTAGGAAGTCGGTCTGGAAAATCAGCGCTCGCTTGAGCCTTGACGGTGGCGATGTGGTCCCCGCGGCCAGCCTGCGACTGGACTTTGCCGGACTCTGCGCTCTTTCGAACGGCTCGCGCTGAGCGCTTTTTTGGGCCGGTGGGCTGCGTGGGCCCGGGCGCTGTCTTGACTAGCGGGCTAAGCTGTCTCTATTGTCAATGAGGTCGCCCGCGCGGCTGTTTCTCTCATGGCAGGCAGCGACCATTCCAGGACCTTAAAAGAAAGCGTTCAGGCCTACCTGGCCGACGGTGACAAGGCTGCGGCCCATCGCCTGCTCGTTGAACGCTGCTTTGCAGGGGCCCCGGCCCACGAGTACCGCTGGTTGGCCGACCGGATGGCCGAGACTTCAGTTGATGCGGTTAGCTTGAAGGTCGCATTTCTTTCTACTTACACGGTTGAGCCCCTGCGCGAGCTTCTGCGCGCGCTCGCGCTGGCGCACGGGGTGACCGTGGAGCTCTACTTCGGTGGCTTTGGCCAGCTGGAACAGGAGGTGCTGAAGCCGGGTAGTGGGCTCGCGGCGTTTAAACCCGATGCCGTGGTGCTGGCCTGGCGGCTTGAAGACTTGCTGCCTGGCCTGTCCGGGGTCGGCGGTCGCGACGACGAAGACAGCGAGCTCGAGGCCCGCCTCGCTGTGTTGCTGGACGGGCTTGCCGACGGCTACCGGGGGAGCACGGTACTGGCCCACACCTTTGATTGCCCAGCGGCTGTGCCCCTGGGGGTGGTCGACTACGAACAGCCCGGGGGGGTACGTGCGCGAGTCGAGCGCTTCAACGCAGTGCTTCGTCAATGCGCCGAGTCGAGGCCGGCGCTGCACCTGGTCGACACTGAGCGCGTGGCTCGGCGCGCGGGTGCCGCCTGGTTTCAACCCCGCCACTGGTACTCGGCGAGGGCACCGCACGGGCCGGCCGCCTTGCTGGAGCTGTCGCGCGAGTACGCAGCTTACCTGCGAGCGCTGGCCGGCAGGACGGCCAAGGTAGTGATGCTCGATCTCGACAACACGCTGTGGGGTGGGGTGCTGGGCGAAGACGGCGCCGATGGTGTTGAGCTGGGCCCCGACTACCCGGGCAATGCTTTCGTGGCTTTCCAGCAGGAGCTCAAGGAGCTGGCGGCCCGCGGCGTGCTCCTGGTCCTCAACAGCAAGAACAACGAGGACGAAGTGCGAGGGCTCTTCGCTTCGCACCCCCACATGCTGCTGGGGTGGGGTGATTTTGCCGCTACCAGGGTCAACTGGCAGGACAAGGCGAGTAACACCGAGGAGCTGGCCGAAGAGCTGTCGCTGGGGCTGGACAGCTTTGTGTTCGTCGACGACAGCCCGCATGAGCTGGAGGTCGTTGGGTCGCGCTTACCGGGGGTGAGCACCGTGCAGGTGCCCGCCGAACCGGCCGAGCTGCCGGGCCTTCTCTCCCGCCGGGGCTACTTCGAATCCTTGTCGTTCAGCGCCGAAGATTCACGCCGCGGCGAACTCTACCGAGCCGAGGGAGAGCGTAAAACCCTGCGCGGCAGCAGTCGCTCGCTCGACGACTTCTACCGCTCTCTCAATATGCGATTGCGCGTGCACGAAGTGGGCGAGGGCGAACTGGTGCGGGTGGCCCAGCTCACGCAGAAGACCAACCAGTTCAACATGACAACGCGGCGTTACAGCGAAGCCGAGACCGCGTTGTTGTTGAATGACGATGCTACCGCCGTACGAGCTTTCTCGCTGGTCGATCGTTTTGGTGACAGCGGCATTGTCTCGGTCGTTATCGCGCGCGAGGGCTCCAAGGCATGGGAGCTGGACAGTTTTCTCATGAGCTGTCGGGTCATAGGCCGCACGGTCGAGACCGCCATCCTGGCGCTGATTGCCGACGAGGCCCGTGCTGCCGGTGCCGGTGCACTGGTCGGTGATTTTTTACCCACGAAAAAAAACGCACCGGCCTCCGGTGTCTACGAAGCTCATGGATTTGTTGAAAGCGGTGGTGCCGACAGCGAGGGGGGACAACGCTGGAGTCTGGACCTCGGCAGCGACTCGGTGCCTCGGGTGCCTGCCTGGATAGAGATAGCCGACTGAACCCGGTCAGGCTGCGCGGCTCGCGTGCTCGCTGCTACGCGCCGCGGCTGCGCGAGACATGCCGGTCGAGTCCAGCGCGTGGCCAATGAAATCGTTGACGCCCTGGTCGAGGTTGAACGACAGGTGCGTGCCCTGGTACCAGTGCAGGTTCGGTCGCTCCCAGTGGTGCCAGAGCTCGTTGACCTGTCCGCGAGAAACCAATCGATCCGCCACGCCCGCAAATATGTGTCGCCCGCGGTGAGGCGTCCGGCAGGGCAGGGACATCGGTGAGATCACTCGCTGGAGGTTGTCGATCATCGTCCAGTTGACCCCCGCGCGCTCGAGCCAGGTGCGCACAGAGGCAGGCAGGTGCTCACGCGCCAGTGCCGAAAAACTGGTGGCGGGAATGCCGGCAATCACGCAGTCGAGCGCGCCGTCGAGGCTGCTCAGCAGCGAGGCGTGGTAGCCGCCCAGCGATATGCCGTAAGCGCCCGTCGACACCGCTTCGCCGGGTCCACGGACCCAGCTGAGCAGGCGGCGTAGATCCCAGATACCCTGCGATACCGCGAACAGCGTGTCCATGGAGTCGGCGACCATGAATCCCTCGCCGCTGCGATGGCGCCCGGCGCGCGGACCGTGCAGGGGCAGTACGGGCATGACCAGGTTCAGCCCCAGCTCTTCGTGCAGGTAGCGGGCGTGGAAGGCCGCAAGCCCGGCCGAGGCCTGGCCCATGCGGTAGCCGTGTATGCACATCAGCCACGGCCGCGGGCGGTCGTGGTGTCGCAGCAGCCAGGCGTGTCCCTTACGGTTTGCGCTGCGGGCCAGCCAGCGGTCGGCGCCCGGCTCGCCGCTGCGCGGCTGGTAGTCACTGTCAAACTGCAGGTGCTCGACGTCGAGCCCCAGAACCCTGCGGCGAAAAATCTGCGGCGAAGTGATCGGCGGTGGCTGGCGGTGGTAGAGAGCAGGATTGGCGCTCCAACCACGTGACTCGTACAACGCAGCTGCCTCCTGAAACTCACCTCGCACGCGGTGCAATTCGGCGGCAGAGGGCAGGGGGAGGTTGGGTACGAGCATCGCCCGGACGGTTTCGTCTATGGCGACCTTTACGGCCATCGACAGGTTGGGTTTGACCAGCGGCATACCGTCACCGGGGCCACCGAGGCCGGCGAGATCGCGCCAGCTCAGGGCCATAAAGCCAGCCGTTCGCAGTCCCGGCATCGCGAGCGTAGCGCCGCGCTCGGCAATGTGCGCCAGCCTGCGTGCGAAATCGCTGTTGAGTACAGAAGCCTTGCTTGAAAAAGCCACGATTCACCCATGCTAGCCGACAGGGGGGCTGACTTCTATGGACTGTTCTGAGCTTTACCCGCGTGGCCTTTTTTCACGTTGTTTTACGGGTGGTTCGCAGCGAAAATATTTGGGGCAGCGGGCTTAGAAACTCTCGCTCCACGGCCTCAGGTCAAGCTCGTGGGTCCACGCTGAGCGTGGTTGCAGGTGTACGTTCCACAGTGCATCGGCAATGGCGTCGGGGTCGAGCATGCCACTTTCACCCTTCTGCTCTGCGAGGTCTGGAAAACGAGAGAGCAGGCGCTCGCCCGCGATACCGCCATCGACCAACATGTGGACAACGTGCAAGCCTTTCGGGCCCAGCTCCCTGGCCATGGACTGGGCCACCATTCTCAGGCCGGCCTTGGCCGCGGCAAAGGCACCGAAGGCAGCGCTGCCGCGCAGCGAAGCGCTCGCCCCGGTAAAGCTGATGGTGCCGCCCGCGGGAAGCATGCGTCGCGCTGCCTCGCGTCCGACCAGAAAGCCGCCGAGGCAGCCTACCTTCCAGGCTTTTTCGAAAACCGCTGTTTCGGTGTCTACGAAAGGCGATATGACGGCGTTGCCGGCGTTGTAGGCAACCAGCACCGGCGGTGACGACGCGTCGGCCTGCACGCGGTCGAACAGGGCTGCTACCTGCTCTTCCCGGGTGGTATCGGTGGCCACGGCGACCGCTCGGCCGCCCTTGGCCGCTATGTCTTCGGCCAGTTCTTCGAGGCGCGAGAGAGTACGGCCGGCGGCATAAACCGTGGCCCCCGACGCTGCCGCCCGTCGGCAGATTGCTGCGCCCAGGCCACGCGCGGCTCCGACGCCGACCACTACTACCGACTGTTGCTCAGGCACGGGTGCCACCATCCACGCGTATGTATTCGCCGTTGATGTGGATGCCGTCTTCGGAAACCAACATGGCCACCACTCCTGCCACGGCTTCGGGCGGTCGTGCCCCGGTGAGCGACATTACCCGGTAGAGCAACTTGAGGTCAGCTCCCTCGGGAAATACGAAGTTCTCGGTCATGCCCGAAGTGATGTCGCCCGGGCAGATCGCGTTTATTCTCAGGCCGCGCTTTCCGTATTCGACCGCCAGGGTGTAAGTCAGCGCCAGCACGCCGCCCTTCGATGCAGCGTAGGCAAGCGAAAACGGCTGTCCGCTCAGGCCGGCGATGGATGCCATGTTGACGATAGCGCCCTTCGTTTCGACGAGGTGGGGGAGCGCAGCCTGACACATGAGGAAGGTGCCGGTGAGATTGATGTCAATCATGCGCTGCCAGATTTTAAGGCTGACGTTGGAGGCTATGTCGGCGTGCAGCACACCGGCTATGTTGCAGAGCGCGTCGAGTCCGCCGTGACGTTGCACGGCCGCGTCCACGCAGGCGTCCACCTGCTCGGGATCGGCCACGTTGCAGATCATCGCCGACGCTGTTCCGCCGTCAGCGCTTATGCTCTCGCAGGTGGCCGCGAGACCAGCCTCGTCGACGTCGCTCGCCAGTATCTTCGCGCCCTCTGACGCCAGCCTGATGGCGGTGGCACGGCCTATGCCCGAGGCGGCGCCGGTAACAAGTATTGATTTTTTAACTAAGCGTTCCATGCCTGGATGTTCTCCTACCAGAGGTAATGTAGCCCGGCCGACAGCGTACGCCGCTGACCCGGTTGAATGTAGTGGTCGTCGTCGCTGTCCGCCACGACGGTGGAAACGTGGCGCCGGTCGAGCAGGTTTTCTACTTCCAGCGTGATTTCGAGCTGCTCGTTCAGTTGCCAACCGGCGGCGAGGCTGTACAGTTCCCAGCCGGGTACCGCTTGCGTGCCGAGGCCATTGGCCGAGTAGTCGTTGACAAACTCCATGCCCGCGCGCGCCCAGCAACCGTCCTCGTGCTGGTAATCGAGGGCCACGCCGCCAAAGCGTGGCGGCACCGCCGGCATCTCGTTATCGCCGTACAGCGGGTCGTCGACGTAGTGAAATTCCACTGCGTTAAGGGTCAGTGACAGTTCCAGGCTGTCGTCGCCAGCACGTCCGCGGCGCTGGGCCAGCCCCCGCGCCAGCAGCAGGTCCAGGCCCAGCTCAATTCCCTGGTGCCGGGAGGCTGACACGTTGGTGAAACCGGGTATCGTGAAACCGGCGCCGGGAAAGGGAGTGGTGTTGATGTTTATTATCTCGTTGCGCAACTCGCTGTCGTAAACGGCGAGGTCCCATCGCAGCCGTTCGCCCTGCTGGCCGCGCCAGCCGGCTTCGAACAGCCAGGCGCGTTGTGGTCGCAGGGTGTCGAGATCGCTCTCGAGGTTTCCGGTCGACGTTATCTCGAGCAGCACTGCCGGCTCGTAGCTGTGCGACGCTGACAGGTAGACGTGGTGATTTTCGCGCGGGTGCCAGGAGAGTCCCAGCGACGGCGAGGCCGACCAGTAGTGGGTCCCGTCGTAGTCGTCCGACAGTCGGTCTTCGCGCGAGCGGTGCGAGTACTGCACGCGCGCCCCCAGGTCGAGGTCAACGCGCTGGCCCAGGCGGATGGACTGGTCGGCGTAAAAAGCCGCGTTAATGGCTTCGCCGACGAAGCGGCTGCGCAGGTCGCCACGCAGTCCGCCGTTGGCGCGGTAGAGTGAGCGCAGCTGGTGAGCCCTGGCCAGTTTAACCCCGGCGTCCAGTCGCCGAAGTCGCGAATCCGCGTCGCCCCGCGACAGCAGCCTCGCCTCGGCCGAGAGGTTGTCGAGCTGCCAGTCGATTACACCAAAACTGAGAGGCTGGTCCATGTCTTCGTAAGCGGCTTGTCCAAACAACGACAGGGTGGACGACGGCGATAGCGGCACGTCCAGTCGGCCGGCGGCGCGGTAGTACTCGAGATCTCGCGCCGCGCCCTGGTCAACGTAACTCTGCTCGGCCGCGCGGTCGTCGATGGAATAACTGTCGGTGCAGGGCGCCGGCGGTGCGGGGCAAGTGGGCGTGAGAGCACCGGGCAGGTCGGTGTTGCTGTGCGCGTAAATGAAATCGCCTCTCAAGGAGCGGCCTTGTTCAAGGCGTCGTCCCAGTGACGCGTACACGCGCTGCCGGTCCCAGGCCGAGTGGCGGCGAAAGCCACCGCTACTGCTATGGCTGACGGCCAACAGCGAGTCCGTGTTCTCGTCGGCGTGGCCGGTGCTGACGTGAAGCTTACTGGTGTCCCAGCTACCGGACTCAAGCCAGGCTTCGCTCCCCGAACTCCCGTTGCCGGCAAGATCGTGGCCGGTGCGGGAGATCATGTTGATCGCACCACCGAGGGTGTCGCCGCCCCAGCGCCGGGCCTCGCCCCCGCGATAGACTTCAACCCTTCGCAGGTTGAGCAGGTCTAGGGCCTCGGTCTCGGTAAAACCGTCGGCACCGGTGAACGGAAAGCCATCGATGAGTACGGTCACGCCGCGTAGGCCGAAATTGCTGCGCAAACCCGAGCCCCTGATGGACAAGCGTTCCTGCTCGCCTGTGTAGCGACGCAGCAGGAGCAGGCCCGGTACCCCGGCAAGCACGTCCTTGAGGTCGCGCGCGCCTGATTTTTCGATATTTTCGCGGCCGACGAGGCTCACGCCACCCGGGCGCTGCTCGATCAGAAGGCGCGCGCTCTCTTCGTCGGCGAGGCGGTCATCGGCCAGGCGGTCGTCGTCGACCAGCACGGTCGGAAGCAGGGCGGCTTCTTCGCCGGCGGCGGCTTCTTCGCCGCCGGCCACCCCTGGCGACGCTGTCACGAGTGCAACCAGGCCGAGCGAGGCGAAGATAACAATGCGAAAACAAGATGCTGCAGGTAAGGCCAATTGAATTTTCACGAGTTTTTTAAAGCGACTCCCGTGGGCACGCGGGGCCGTGGGTTTCGTCGCTCGGGCCGCGCAGCTATATCACGGGGGCGGCTGCATGAAACAAGAACCCCCAGTTCCGGGCCAGGTAGATGTGGCCAGCATAGGTGAAGACGTACCCCTGCTCGAGGGCATACGTACCACCTTGTCGATACGGCGGTTGCGCCCCGATCCGGTTCCGTCGGGCTTGCTGCGCAAGGTCTGCGAGGCGGGGACTTTTGCGCCCAGTGGCGGTAACCGCCAGCCCTGGACTTTCGTGGCCGTGACCGAGCCCGAACGCAGGGCCTGGGTGGCCGAACGCTACCGTGCCGCCTTTGACGCCTACATAGCGCCGGCCCGCGAGGCGGCCGAGGCGCCTGATTTTCCGGCTGCGAGGCGGCGTAACATAGAATCGGCCGCCTGGTTGTCCGATCACCTGCACGAAGTGCCCGTGCATCTTTTCGTGGCCGGTCGGCTGCGCCGCGGTGACCCGCAGTTCCAGTCGGTGTTTCCGGCCATACAGAACGTGTTGTTGGCCTGCCGTGCGGTTGGACTGGGTGCCTGCCTGACGATGCTGCACCTGGCCCACGGTCGCCAGGTGGACGAGTACCTGGGCTTGGCCGAGGACAACCCGAGCTGCGCCCTGATAGCCGTGGGCTGGCCGGCGGTCGCCTACCGTCGGCCCGTACGCAGGTCCGTGGACGAGGTGCTGCATTTTGAACGCTACCGCGATGCCAACGAGAAAGACGGGAAGAAAAAAACTTGAAAGGACTGCCACGGGCAGGATGAGGCAGGCAGGATGAAATACGGAATAGTACTCGCGGCCCCGACGATAGCCGACCAGGTGAGGGTGGCCCGGCGCGCCGAGCAGGCCGGCTTCGACTCGGCCTGGACGATAGAGTTTTTCAACCAGAACGGCCACGTGCGCCTGGCGGCCGTGGCCGCAGCCACCGAGAGCATCACGGTGGGTAACGCCATTGCCTACGCTTTTATGCGCACCCCCTTGCTGACCGCGTCGGCGGCCATGGACATCGACGAGCTGTCGGGCGGACGCATGGTGCTGGGCCTGGGCAGCGGAACCCGCAGCATGAACGAACGTTGGTACTCATCTGCCTGGCAGACGCCGGCACCCGCTAGAATGAAAGAAGTAGTGGCCCTGGTCAGGGCTGCCTTTGCCGCTTCAGGGGGTGGTGGGCTCAAGTTCGAAGGAGAGTTCTACAATGCCAACGTTCCGCTCTACGCCCGGCCGGGAATGGTGCGCGACAGCATCCCGGTCTACGTGGCCGGCGTCGCTCGGCCCATGGTGCGCGCCGCGGCCGCGGTGGCCGACGGCCTGGTTGGACACCCGGTGTACACCCGTAAGTATATTGCCGACAGCGTGCTGCCCATTCTCGAGGGTTCCGACTGCGAGCTGGCGCCTTACGTCATCTGCTCGGTCAGCGACGACGTTGAGCAGGCCCGCAACGAGGCGCGCATGCAGATCGCGTTCTATTTCACTACCCGGCTCTACCACACCATCCTCGACGCGCACGGCTGGCGCGACAGGGGCGAGGTTATAGCGGCGGCTTTCAAGCGCATGGACTTTGCCGCCATGACCGCCGAAGTGAGCGACGAGATGATAGACGCTATTGCCATTACCGGCCGCCCCGATGAAGTGCGCGACCAGCTGCGGCAGTGGGACGGTCTGAGTGAGCAGGTCTTGCTCTACCCCCCGACTGTAGGGGTGGCACACGAGCGCGTCAGCGAAAATCTCGACGCCATGGTCGACGCGTTTGCCGTTTCTTAAGGGTTTACCTCAGGGTTCGAAGTCTCAGCAATACTTTTAACAGCAAGGCCGACGCGCGGTTCAATCGGCCTTTCTGCCACTGGTCTCCCAGTTTCTTCCATGCCTCGGCAACGGTTGGGTAGGGCTGGATGACCGAGGCCAGGGATCCGAGCGGAACAGCCGAATTAATCGCCTGGGTGACCTGTCCTATGGCTTCGCCCGCGTGGTCGGCCAGGAGGGTAGCACCCAGTATTCGACCGCCTCGGGCAGAGACGTGCACCCGGGCAAGACCCCTGGTGCTTCCGGCCAGCACCGAGCGGTCCAGGTCTTCGAGCGGCACGGTGAAAGTACTGATTTTTTTACCCATCGACTGTGCCTCGTGGGCGGTCATACCGACGTGAGCAAGCTCGGGGCTGGTGTACGTGCACCAGGGTATGGTCAACCTGTCCACGCGTTCGCGTCCCCCGAAAAGGGCATTTCGAAGGACTATCCGCGCCATTGCGTCTGCCGCGTGGGTAAACTGGAAAACCGAACAGACGTCCCCCGCGGCATAAATCCTGCGGTTGCTGGTTCGCAGCCTTTCGTTAACGGTTATACCACCGGTCGTGTATTCCACCCCGGCTGATTCCAGCCCGATATCCTCTACCACCGGTCGACGTCCGGTGGCGACCAGGACCTGGTCAGCTTCGATTTCAGATCCTTCATTAGCTACTTCAACATTAAGTATAGTCGCTCGTTTACGGAGACTTACCCGCGACAAGTGGCAGTTGAGAATTAACTCTACGCCTTCGTTGGTCAGTGCCGACGCGAGTTGACGGGAAGCATCCGGGTCTTCGTTGGGGAGTATACGGTCGGCGCTGTCGATCAGGGTGACGTGCGAACCGAGGCGGGACATCGCCTGCGACAGTTCGCAACCGATAGGACCGGCGCCGATCACGACGAGCCGGGCCGGTTGTTCTTCGAGGTTGAAGAAGTTCTCGCTGGTCAGGGGCTGTACGTCCGATAGGCCTGGAACCGGTGGTAGCGTGGGAACCGCACCGGTGGCGACCATCGCCCGCCGGAAGAGGAGCGTGCTTCCATCAACTTCCAGGCGGTCGGTGCCGGTAAACCGGCCGTGTCCTAGAAACACGTCTACACCGAGGTCTGTAAACCTTCTCGCGCTGTCTGCTTGTGCCAGCGTGGCCCTGATTTCCCTCATCCGCTCCATTACCGCGGAAAACTGGTAGAGCTCGGGGTCACCACCGGGATTGTCCCAGGCCTTCCTCGCCGCTTCGAGCAGCGCCTTGGAGGGCACACACCCAGAATTAAGACAGTCTCCGCCAAGAAGCCCTTTTTCGACCAGGGCAACGCGCGCGCCGAGGGAGGCCGCGCCGGCGGCCGCCACGAGGCCAGCTGGACCACCTCCGAGTACCAGGAGGTGGTAACGCCGTTTCGGGTCAGGGTTTGTCCAGTCCCGGGGGTGGACGTGTTCAAGCAGCTCGGAATTGTAGCTGTCGTCGGGTGCCAGTTGGTTCATACGAGGGCGCCCCCACAGCCGGATCCAACCCCGGCGGTGCAGCCGAGGCAATGGTCTCCCGTTACCACGTTCTGGTTCGCCAGGTCATCCAGGTCCGAGATCTGCCACACGTTGGCCCCGGTTTTGTCGGCGACGTTCGGAGCGAGTTCCAGCATCTGGTTGAAGTCACAGTCGTAAAGCCCTCCGTCCCACGAAACGCTGACCATGGAACGGCACATGAGGGAGGGGGCCGTGGCCGCATTGAAAGAATCAACAAGCAGTTGCATGTAGCTCTCGTACTGGCCGCGTTTATGCAGCCACTCAGCGAACCTGAGTACCGGTAGGTTGGTCAGGGTAAGCAGGTTGTTGAATTGTACCTGGTGTCGTTCGTAGAGTTCCTCTCGGTAACGCTTTTCAAGCTCATCCTGCGGCCCGGGAAGATGCGCACCACCGGGGTTGTATACCAGGTCGATGAAGAGGTTGGAGCCAGGCATGCCGTACCCCGTTGAGTTGAACAGTTTCAAGGCTTCGATGCTTCGCCCGTAGACGCCGTTTCCACGCTGGGCATCAACGTTCTCACTGGTATAGCAGGGCAGGCTGGCCATGACGTGGACAGCGTTTGCGGCAAGGAAGTCCGCCAGGTCATCCATGCCGGGCTCCATCAAGACCGTCAGGTTACAACGATCGATCACGTGTTTATTGAGCGCGCGGGATTGGCGGACGAGGTGCCGAAAGCCAGCATTAAGTTCGGGTGCACCGCCGGTGATATCCACGGTCTTCACGCTGGTGCTGTTGGCTACAAGGTCCAGGATCCTGTCGATCGTTTCTCGGCTCATGTCCTCGGTCCGGGAAGGACCGGCATCGACGTGGCAGTGGGAACAGGCCTGGTTACATACTTTTCCTACGTTTACCTGGACAGTCGTAACCGCGCCGCGGGCCAGGGGGGCGAGGCTGTGGGCGGACAAGCTCGACTGGAAAACGCCCGTGTCCGGTTCCTGGGTGTGGGCGTTTCTGACTCGCATCGGTAAAATAGTCCCCGGTATTCGCCGAAAAAGCGACAGAAATCGATAGTTGCTTCACACAGATAGAGCGAAAGTGTTTAAGGGGCCGGTCTCTGTGGGACTGGCGGTAGGTATTTACAGGTGAACAGGCGGAAATTACTCTGGCTCGCATCGGCGTTACTCTACGCTGCTTTCGTTTGTTGGTATACGGATTTCGGAGGGCCTTTGCGACCGGCGGAAATCGAATATCACGTTGAACGCATGCAGGCCTGGGGGGCTCCGCCTTCCGCGGTAGGGCGCATGCGAACGTTCATGGAGAACGACAGCGGACGCCAGTTCCTCATGCTCAACGCCCTTGATATGGCCGATAGCCCTTTGCCGGTCGAGGGCGCGGAACCGGGCGAAAGCGCCGAACAACTCATGGGCCGCTACATGGAATACATGTACCCGGAATTGTTTAAGCGTGCGTGTCACCCGGTGGTTTTTGGAGACGCGGTAAACGCGGCCATGGACGTGGTAGGATTAGAAGGAGTCGATAACTGGGACGCCGGTGCTATGCTACGCTACCGTAGCCGACGCGACCTGGTAGAAATCGCGTCGAATCCAGAGATGGGTAAACGCCATCATTTCAAGGTCGCGGCGCTGGATAAGACCATTGCCTATCCTGTCGAAACACGGGTCTACCTGGGCGACGCCAGGGTCCTGGTCGGGCTGCTGTTGCTTTCAATTACGGCGCTGGTCGATATCGCCGTCTACGGTCGGCGCGGCTAACCACGGGCCAAGCCCGGCGCGGCCTTCCCGGTGGCAATCGGCAGATCGAGATAAGTCTTTACCCCGGGATCGGCCCTGCACACGGCCGGGATGGCGTTTACGTTGTGCATCGCGGTCGCCACGATTCCGCGGTTGCGGGCCAGTCCGGACTCTATGCTGTCTGGGTGAAGACCGTGAAACACGGTTTGCACGGGAGGGTCACCGTCTATGGCTATTTCGAAACGTTCACCTTCCGGACCGAAGTTCCAATCCGGATCGAGATGCTCTTCTCCCATCAGCCAGTTCACCCGCGCCGTGATTACCGGTGTGCCGTTCACGGTAGCCTGCCAGGTGAAGCGCTGGGCGGCCACTCGACCGGGCTGTATGGGGCCTATCGGTGAGTCGATGGGGTGGGTGGCAACGGCCATTTCGTGAAGGGTTCGCTTCTCGGCATCAACGGCGAAGCCCAGCGTGTCGGCTAACATGTTGACCGACTGCATGAAGCCGCCGCCGAGAATGTCGAGCATTGGACTTTGCGCGGCTTGGTCGGGGGTGTGCCCGAACAACATGACGTCGCCTACCACGGCAGGCGCGTCGTAGGTTCTTATGTCAGAAAATTCCTCGGCCCGTACGTGGGTGATCGAACCCGACAGCGCCGAGATCATCAGGGGGAATCGCTCGGTGATTCCTCCCGGGTGAATGCCGGTGCCGTGCAGGGTGGTACCACCGGTGCTGCAGGCAGCCTCCATTACCGCTGTGTCATCACCCGGGACCGGGTAGAACCAGCCCAGCGGCGTGACCACGTTTTTTCCGGATTCGAGCAGGGACACTACCTCGGAGGGAGTGGCCAGCAGGGGGCTGTAAAGAACACAGTCGGCCTCCGTGGCAAGTATCTCGTCGATATCATCGCTGGCGGCTACACCGATAGGCCCGATGCCCGCTATTTCACCGGCGTCTCGCCCGGCCTTGTCAGCCGAGTGAACCCAGCACCCCGCCAGTTCCAGTTCTGGATGGTTAACGATTCCCTGTATGGCGGCGCAACCGAGTCCGCCGGTCGCCCACTGTATTACCCGGTATCCCATGTATAGGTCACCTCCTGGTTTGTTCGCGGTCTATCCGGGCTACCGGCAGTGTTCGCAAACGTTTTTTTAGGACGGGTCTCGCCTTTAGTCTAGTGGACGCCTGGACACTTGCTTGCCAACCGCCTCCACAGGGCCAGGTCGGGGTCGTGGGAGACAAAAGCCTGGCTGGCCGTTGCTACGTTGAAGGCTCGCTGAACCAGCGATAAAGCGCGGGGATCACCAGCAACGTAAGTATGGTCGATGTCAGCAGGCCACCCACGACCACGGTGGCCAGTGGGCGCTGCACTTCGCTGCCGGTTCCGGTGGAGAACAGCAGCGGAAAGAGACCGAGCGCGGTGGTCGCGGCGGTTATGAGCACCGGCCTCAGGCGTTGGGTTGCGCCGCGCACCGACGCTTCGTTCACCGCTACGCCGTCTTTCACCAGTTGGTTGAAACAGGTGACCAGCACCATGCCGTTTTCAAGCGCGATGCCGAACAGCGCTATGAATCCTACCGAAGACGGTACCGACAGGTTCTGCCCGGTTGCCCACAGGGCCACTACGCCGCCCACCAGGGCCAGCGGTATGTTGGCAATGATAAGCAGCGAGTTGGCTATCGATCCGAAACTGAGCAGCAGGAGGAAGAACACGATGAGCAGGGTGATCGGCACCACCACGGCCAACCTCTGGTTTGCTTCCTGCTGCAGGCGAAACTGTCCGCCCCAGGTCAGCAGGTAGCCTGGAGGGAGCGTGACCGCGGAGGCCAGCTCCTCGCTGGCTTCGGCCACGAAGGAGCCGATGTCACGGCCGACGACGTTGAGCTGGATGGTGATGAAACGCTGGTTGTCCTCTCGCGTGATCTGCCTGGGCCCGACTATTTCTTCTATGTGGGCAAGTTCGGACAGGGGCACGCGCACGCCCGAGGGCCCGTCGACCAGTATGTCGCCTATGGAGTTCGCCGTGCTGCGATAAGGTGCTGCAAAACGCACGTAGATATCGAAACGGCGGATACCCTCGAAGACCTGCCCGGCCACCTGGCCGCCGACCGCGGCACGGATGGTTTTCTGCACGTCGGCCACGTTCATTCCGTAACGTGCCACCGCCAGCCGGTCGACGGTGATCAACAGTTGCGGCGTACCGGCCACCTGGTCGACCTGTACGTCAACGGCTCCCGGCACGGTCTCGACAATACGCTTGATTTCGTTGCCCCTGGCTATGAGTTCGTCGAGTTCGTCGCCGAAGAGCTTTATAGCCAGCTCGGCCCTGACGCCCTCCAGAAGCTCGTCCACCGTCATGGCTATGGGCTGGGTAAAGTTGGTGGCTATGCCGGGAATGTCGCCGAGGTCGAGGCGAATCTGTTCTTCGAGCTCGGGTTGGGTACTCGCGTTACGCCACTCGTCGCGGGGGTGCAGGAGGATATACATCTCGGCGCTGTTGACTGGATCGGTGTGGGCGCCGATTTCACCGCGGCCGATACGCGTCACCACGCCGCTAATTTCGGGGATCTTCATGAGCCTTCGCTCGACTATCATGGTCAGTTCGGTGCTCTTGGTGAGCGATACGGAGGGCGGCATCGTCAACCGCAGTACCATGGTGCCTTCCTGCAACCTGGGTGTGAACTCCGAACCGAGGCGGGGAAACACTGCCGCCCCGACAAGGAGCAGACCGACGGCAAGCGCGATGGCGTAACCCCGTCGCTGGACGAAGAACGAGACCGCCGGCTCGTAGTACGCGGTGAGCCGACGCAACACCGCACCGCGCGCGCCGCTTGTTTTCTGTCGACGCATGAGCAGGTCGGAAAGCGTGGGCGCGAGCGCTACGGCGAAGATCAGCGAGCCGAGCATCGCCAGTGCTACCGTGTAGGCCAGCGGCCTAAACGTTTTGCCCTCCACGCCTTGCAAGGTGAAGAGCGGGAGGAAGACGATAATGATGATCGATATGGCGAAAACGATAGGCCTGGCGACCTCGAGGCAAGCGCGGCAGACCACTGCAGTCCGCGACTCGTCGGGGTCGGCTTCGGCGAGGGCCCTGTCTACGTTTTCGACGATGACGATCGTGCCGTCCACCATCATGCCTATGGCTATGGCCAGGCCACCGAGCGACATGAGGTTGGCCGATATGCCGAAGTAGCCCATGCCGAGGGTCGCAAACAGGAATGAAAATGGAATTGCCAGCGCCACGACGAGGCTCGCGCGCAGGCCGCCCATAAAGGCCATGAGCACCAGGGCCACCAGCAGAATACCCTGCACCAGCGCGCTCGTGACGGTGGTCACGCAGGCCTCGACGAGGGTTTTCTGCTCGTAGTACGGCACCAGGCTGATGCCGTCGGGCAGGATGCCGTTGATTTCTTCCATCTTGTCTTCGACCTGGCCGATGACGGTGGAGGAGTTGCTGCCGAAGAGCTTGACGACCATGGCTGAGACGACTTCTTCAGTGCCGTTTCTCGTCTGTACGCCGCGTCGCACCGCGCCGCCGATCTCGATGTCGGCGAGGTCGCTGAGAAACACCGGAGTACCGTCCTTGGATTTGACGACGATGTTCTTGAGGTCGTCAACGCCCGAGGCCAGGCCCACCGAGCGCACGATGTATTCTTCGTCGTTTTTCTCGATGAACTGCGCGCCAACGTTGAGGTTGTTCTCGCGTATGCGCTCGATGACGTCGGCGATGGTCACGCCGTAACCGAGCAGGTGCTCGGGGTGAACGTTGACCTGGAACTGCTTTTCGTAACCGCCGATACCCAGAATCTCGGTCACGCCGGGAACGGTCTGCAGGTGAAATTTGACCAGCCAGTCCTGGATGCCGCGAAGCTCTTCGAGCGAGTAGTCACCGGTCGCGTCTTCGAGGTAGTAAAAGAGGACCAGTCCCATGCCCGTGGAGATGGGGCCGAGCTGCGGTTCTCCGAATCCTTCCGGGATGAGCTCGCGCGCTTCCTGCAGGCGTTCGCCGACCACCTGGCGGGCAAAGTAAATGTCTGTTCCGTCTTCGAAGTAGATGTTGACGACCGAGAGGCCGAAGTTCGATACCGATCGGAGCCTGGTGACCTTCGGCAGCCCGTTCATGGAGGCTTCGATGGGGTGGGTGACGTATTTCTCGACGTCGCCTGGTGCGAGGCCTTCGGTCTCAGTGAACACCTGCACGAGGTTGGGCGAGACGTCGGGGAACGCGTCGACCGGGAGCTCGCGGTAAGCCCGGTAGCCCGCGAGCCCTACGAGCAGGCCCAGCGCGAGCACGAGCAGTCGGTTGCCGAGTCCAAAGCGTATGAGTGTATCCATCGTCGGTTTACCCGGCCGCCCCTTAGTCAGTGGCCGTGGCCCTGGTTGAGTTCTGAGCGTCCCAGCTCGGCCTTGAGAATGAACCCGCCGCTGGCCACGTAGGTTTCGCCGCTCGAGATGCCCGAAAGAACCTCGGCGTAGGTTGTGCTTCGACGCCCGAGTTCAAGTTGGCGGGGTTCAAACACGCCGTCGCGCTGCACGAACACGACCGAGTGCTCGTCCACCGTCTGGAAAGCGGTGTTGGGCACGACCACGGCTACTTCTACCGAGGCGATGTCTACGCGCCCGGTCACGAACATACCCGGACGCCACTTGCCCGTGCTGTTGTCGAGCACGACGCGGGCCCGGGCGGTGCGGGTCTCCTCGTCGACCACCGGGCTGACGTAGGAAATGGTGCCGCGCGTGTCGGCCTGGTCGTGGCCCAGCGAGACCAGCACCGACTGGCCTACCTTGACGCTGGCAAGATCGCGTTGGTAGACGCTGAGCTCGATCCACACGTCGCCCAGGTCGGCGATGACGAAGGCCTGGGTCTGGCGGGTGACCGCTTCGCCGCGGGTGATATGCTTGTCTATTACAGTGCCGTTGGTGAGGGTCGATAAGCCGTAGGACGAGAGGCTTTCGCTGCTCTCGATTATTGCGAGCACGTCGCCGGCAGCGACCGTGTCGCCGATGCGGCTGCGAACTTCCTTGACGATACCCGCGTAGCGCGGCACCAGGTGGGCAATGCGGTCTGCATTGGGCACGACCTCACCCGGGAGTACCACCTCGGTGGCTATGCGGCCGTGCCCGGCTGTTGCTACCTTGACGCCGAACTCCAGTATGTGGTCTCTCGAGATCGTAACGGTGGTTTTGCCGGGAAGATCTTGTGCGTCTTGCGAATCATCGGCGTGTGCATCTGCTGCGTGGGCAGAGCTGCCGCGCTGGCCGTGGTGCTCGTCGTTGCCGCCGCTTGCGCCGTAGACAAGCAGTCCTGCAAAAAGCAGTAACGCTGCCGTGTAGCTTAACTTGTTGAATCCAAGAACTTTCATTTCAGGATCTCCTGTCGTCGCTGCGTATATCTTCGAGGCTGCTACCCACCAGTAGCTCCACGTCTACGGTGGCTGCGCGGTAGGCCGCCAGTGTGTCGATGTACTGGCTGCGCAGACTGAACAGTGTTTTGCGAGCATCGACCAGTTCGAGATAGCCGTAAACGCCTCGGCGGTAAGCGGTGGTGGCGCCCTCGAAGGCGTTGTGGGCCAGTGGTAGCACTTCGTCCCGCAGGGAGATGACCGCTGCCCGCGTTGACGCGAGCGACTCGTAGGCCGTTGCCAGGCCGGTGCGCGCGCGCAGCCTGGCAGCCCGTTGTTCCTGGACGGTCTTGGCCAGCCGGCGCTTCGCTTCGAGTGTGCCTGCGCGGTTGCGATCAAAAATCGGCAGCGGCGCACTCAGTTCAAAGACAAAGGCCCTGCTGTCGCTTTCTCTCGACCAGCGGGGTCCGCCGGTGAGGGTGAGGTCGGGTGTAGAACGGGATTCGGCCAGTGCCAGTTGGCTGCGGCGCTGGGCCAGCTCGGATTCCCAGCGAGCGAGCGCGGGGGCTTGCTCTGCCAGTTGCTGCAATCGCGCTAACGGCGGCAGGGCGGGCGGGGCCGCGCGCAGTTGCCCGTCGGCCCGCGAGAAGTTATCGCTGCCGCTGCCCCAGGTAGCAGCGAGCCGTTTTCTCGCCGAGGCGAGTTCTGCCCGGTGTCGCTGCAGTGCGATCAGCGAGGCTGCCAGGGAAACCTCGGCGCGGTATTTTTCTATGCTCGATACAGCGCCCGCGAGCAGTTGTTTTTCGACGGTTCGCAGCACGGTTTTTCCGACGGCTGCCAATTCCTCTGCCAGGGCGAGCCTCTCCTGCGCGGCCAGTACAGCGACGAAGGCGCCTTCGACCTCGGCCAGGGTTTCAATTCTTGCGGCGCGCCAGGCCCAGGCCGATGCGTCTCGTTGGTGGCCGGCCAGTTGCCGCCGCTTGCCGCGCTTGCCGCCCAGCTCGATGAGCTGGGAGATGCGCAGGGTCTGCTCGGAGGCTCCGAAGCCGCTTTCTTCGTTGGTGCCGGCAAAGTTTTCTATTTCGAACGAGAGTTCCGGGTTGGGTAGCAGGCCAGCCTGCGACACCCGGGCTTCGCGCGCCTTGAGCTCCCAGGAAAACGTGGCGAGGCGAGGATTGTGTTCGAGGGCAAGCTGTATTGCCTGCTGCAACGAGACCGCAGCGCTGACCTCGGCATGTACTGTTGGCGCGGCTGCGTGCAACAGCAGTGCCGCGGCGAGCGCAGCGATGGTCGGCGCCTTACTTTGCGTCGTTTGTCCTTTGTTCTTCTGGGTCATCAAGCGGTTCTCCGGTACGAGCAGGGTCGGGCCGCGAGCTATCGCGCGGCCTTGCAGAAAGCCCACCACCGCCCGGGGGGCAGCTGCGGGCGCCAACGGGGTTGGCTGCTAGACTCGGAGGACGGTGCTTTTGATGAACGCGGCGTGCTGGGAGCAGTGGCCGGCGAGGAGGCAAAGAGCGCGGGCCGGTTGTCGGCCTGCTGTCGCCGGCGCAACGATGGCCGGCAGGGCGTGGGAAAAAAGCGAAGCGTCGCCGGGCTTTTCGTACTTGCTCGACAGCTGGCCGAGCAGGGGGATGTCGGTGCAGGCGTCGGAGGCCAGGGAAACGCCGCTGCTGTTGTGGCCGGCGGTGGCGTGGTCATCGGCCGCAGAGCCGGTCGTGTCGCAGGGAGCAGTTGCATGGGCGAGTTCTATGCCGCTGTGACCGTCCGGCCCCACGCAGTAGACCAGCTGGGAGCCCAGGCCCATGGTAAGCCCCAACCAGGCCAGCAGGCCAAGCGTTGCCATCGCACGTGCTGTGTTAACTGCTTTCATCTCTTCGCGTCGGGGAGGGCGGTGCCCAGTGGCGTCCGTCCAGCTCCATCGACTCTACCAGCCTAACACGGGTTTTTGCCTGCAGGGGATTGTTTTTCGGGGGGTTTTTTGTCCGGGCAACTGGTTACTTCCTGCCTATCGGTGCAAGGTGCTGCGGTGCGCGTTGTCATTCCTCTTCCGGCCGCCGACTTTGATCCCACCGAGGTCTCGGTGCCGTGGTCTATTCTGCGTGCCGAGGGCTACGAGGTCGTTTTTGCTACGCCCCTGGGACAGCCGGCTCATGCTGATGTGCGCATGCTCGATGGCAGGGGATTGCTCTTCTGGGCTCCCGTTCTGCGGGCTCGTCGAGAGGCCCGCGAGCTTCACGACGAGATGATCCGTTCGCCGGAGTTTCTCTCTCCGCTGTCCTGGTCGCAACTCGCGCAGTTAGAAGTCGACGGGCTGATTCTGCCGGGGGGACACGCGCCGGGGATGAAACCTTATCTCGAATCGCCCGAGGTGCAGGGCCTCGCGCTGCGCTTCTTTTCCGAGCGGAGGCCGGTCGCTGCTATCTGTCACGGCGTGGTGGTGCTGGCCAGGGCCGTTGATTCTGACACCGGTCGCTCGGTCCTTTTCGGTCGCAGGAGCACTTGCTTGACCAGGCCCATGGAAATGAGCGCCTGGTCGATGACCGCCCTGTGGCTGGGGAGATACTATCGAACCTACACGCAGACGGTTGAAGAAGAAGTGTGCGCAGCCCTGGGCGAGGGTAATCCGGGAGCCCCACCGCTTTTCAGTCGGGGACCTTTCGCGTTGTTCCGCGACGGACCCGAGGTGACCAACAGGGGCTACACCGTGAGGGATGGGCAGTACCTTTCAGCGCGATGGCCGGGGGATGCCTACGCGTTTTCGCGTGATTTCGTGGAGATGCTTGAAGACCGTCCGTAACGCCCGGCCCGGCCCGACCAGTCGCGTCCTGCGGCGGTGCCGAGCACCGAGCCGCCGGCTGGTCAGACTTGAGGGAGTACTTCGCCGGCGATCAGTTTGAGGCTGGGCCAGGCCAGTTCCGGCGGTAAGCCGCCGCACAGGGGTTGGGTGATCAGGAAGCCGGTCTGCTTGATGTGCTCCACGGCCTGTTGCGGGGTGAAGACGCGGTAGGGGCCCTGCTGCTCGCGGAGCTCGTCTACGCTGCTCGCCGTTGACAGGGTAACGGCCCTGTTGTGGTCGCCCAGCCAGGCCGCGTAGGAGCGCGCGTCGTGCAGCAGGTACGGCCCCAGTTCGGCCCACGCGCGGTCGGGGTCGCTGGCGACAAAAGCCGTGGTCACCGTGTCGCCGGGCGGGTTGATGCAGGCGCCCGGGGTGGTTCCGATCTTGCGGCATTCACGCTCGTAGATCTCGACCATCTCGCTGTTGGAGCCCTGGGTGAGCATTCCCAGTCCGAAGCGCGCCGCCCGTCGTGCCGCCGCCCTGGTGTTTCCGCCCAGCAACAGGCCCGGGCCCTGGGGCGTAAGCGGCGTGGGGGTGACCCTGGCGTTGCGACCCTCGAACTCGAAAGGCTCTCCCGTCCAGGCCTGCCTCAGGGCTTCAAGACACTTGTCCATTCTCTTTCCCCGTTCGGCGAAGTCGTGGCCGAACATGGCGTATTCTTCGGGCCGGTAGCCGACCGCCAACACGTAGGACACGCGGCCGTTGCTGGCAATGTCGAGCACTGCCATCTCCTCGGCCAGGGCAACGGGATCGTGCAGTGGCAGCACCAGTGCCGCCAGTTGGATACCGATGCTGCGAGTCCTGCCAGCCATCGCGGCTGCCAGGATCAGCGGCGCGGGCAAGTAGCCGTCGTCGGAACCGTGGTGTTCCGATACGACCAGCTGCAGGCAGCCGTGTTGTTCCGCCCACTCGGCCATGTCGAGGGCGGCAGCGTAGAGGTCGGCACTACCCGCGGGGCTCATGGCCGGCAGTCGCATGTCGAAGCGCATTATGAACAAGAGCGGTGTTCTCCTCGCCCGGCCGGGCGCGCCTACGCCGGGCGTAAAGGTTTTGCATGTGGCAGGGCGGTCCGCAAGCCGAAGGTGGCGAGCTGGCGAGGATCGGGAGAGGCAATAGCTCTCTTAAATCACCAACATCCAGAGAATGGGCTCCCCGCAGCAGTTTGAGTTGGAACCAAGCGCGGGAATGTCTCCGAAACTTGGAAGAGCTTCGCCGGGCTCTTTCGCAGTAGGCTGAAGAGCGGGTGTTGCGCTTGTTCCGAGGTCAGAGGTTCCGAAAGCAGACGGTCCCGTAGTGTCCTAAAACTCGGCCTAACGGATTTCGAAGCTGGGATTGCGAGGCAGCGTAAGGCCTCAGCTTAGTTTTCGCCCACTACTGGAAAAACCGCGCACCGCCGACCATCAGTATGGTGACTGCGCGATCCAAAAAAGTCCGTGTAGAAAAAGAGTGGCTCCCCGGGCCGGACTCGAACCAGCGACAAGGTGATTAACAGTCACCTGCTCTACCAACTGAGCTACCGGGGATCGTTGGGCGAATCCCATTGTATAGCCCAGCCATGGCGAGCGGGCAAAAAAGATATCACGGCAAAGCGACCGAGCGGGGGGTGGTAGCGGGTTAAGCTCAGGGGTCTACGTAGCCAAGATCGCGTAGCTTCTGCTTGAGCTCTTCGGGAATATCGTCGCTGCCTTCACCGTCGCTTTCGGCAGCTTTGTTACCGCGGCCCGGCCCTTTGCGATTGATCAGCTGGTTGGCCTCGGCCCATTCGTCCAGCCCCGCCGCCCAGGAGTATACGCCGTGGCGGCTCGGAAGGGCGTTGAGTTCTCCGGGATCAACGCCGAGATCGTAGGCCTCGTTGCTGTCTTCGTCGGTGTAGCGCACGAGCTTCTGCGAGCCGCGCCTTTCGGCGATGACCGCTCCCCGGCTACCTAGTTTGCCGGCCGCCGTACCGGCTTCGCTGTATATCGGGGTCTCGGTCGACCAGTTCGAAGCGGTGGCGACCGCGCCTGCACCCAGCAGCCCCACGAGCGACGGTCCTGGCATCGAGTGCTCTACTCCGACCAGCTCGAGCAGGGTGGACGGCACGCTTATCGACGCGGGTACGGGTTTTTTTATCCGTGGTCCGTGATCGGTGAGCCCGGGTACGCGGAGCACCCAGGGCACGTTGACGACCTCGGCGTAAACAAAACGCACGTGGTCGCAGTTGCCGTGTTCAAAGAATTCTTCGCCGTGATCCGAGGTCACCAGCACCACGGTCTTGTCGGCGAGGCCGAGTTTGTCCAGCTCGTCCAGGAAACGGCCCACGTGGCGGTCGCCGCCGCGCACAGACGCGTCGTAGAGCGATACAATGGCGTCCAGGTTGGCCGGCCGCTCGCGTTTATCGCGACCGCAAAAGCCTTTCGATTCTCTTCGCGAGACGTTGCCGAGGCCGAGTGCCTGGCGATCAGCCGAAGTGGAATAGTAGGGACGATGGGCGTTGTAGCCGTGCAGGAACAGGAAAAAAGGCCGATCCTGGTTGAGACGCAGCCAGTCGAGAGCGCCGTCCATGTTGTGTTCAAAGCGCCGACCGTCGGCCTGGTAGACGTCAAAACCACGGGCAAACCCGAAGTGGGCCGACACAAATCCGCCCCCGGTGAAGGCCCCGGTCGCGTACCCGGCGTCTTTGAATTCTTCGGCCAGCATGCGCGCCGACTGAGGTAGCCGCCGCATGGCGGGATAGCGTACCACCCCGAGCACGCGCGGTTGCAGGCCGGTCATTATCGAGCCGTGGGCGGGTAGCGTCCACGGTGACTGGCTCACGGCTTGCTCAAAAAGCGCTGATTTAGCGGCGAGTTGATCCACCGAGGGTGAGGTGTCACGGGAGTAACCGTAGCAGCCCAGGTGGTCGGCCCGTACCGTGTCCATGGAAACCAGCACGACATTGCAGCCGGGGCAGGCCGCGGTGGAGAGGGTAGTGCCCGGGCCGGTGCCCGGGCGTTCGCTGCAGGACGCGAGCAGGGCCAGCAGGGTGCCGAGGCCGACGCGAAGCAGCCGTGGGAATAGAGAAAGGGTCATGCAGTGGCTATGATAGGCAGTCTGCGCGGGCGGGTCTATTCCGCCGGCGCTGAATCGCCGACCGGGGGCCTGGGGCTGGAAACGAAAAATTCTGCGGGCCCCGTGCTTCGTGGCAACTTGGGTCGGCCCAGGGAGAAAAACGAAAGGTGAAACGATCTACACCGGTAATTGTACTGGCCGCGCTGCTGGTACTGGGCGTGCTGGCCCTGCCCGGGCAACGCGCCGGGACGCTGGCCCAGGGCCGTGTGCTCGTGCTTGGCGTGGACGGCGGCACCTGGGACGTGATCGTGCCCATGATCGAAGCGGGCGAACTACCGGCCCTGGCAGGCCTCTACCGGCACGGGGTTCACGGGATTCTCAAGACTCGCCCGCCGGTAATTTCGCCGGTGGTGTGGTCAACCATGTTCACCGGCAAGCTGCCCGCCGAGCACGGCGTCCTGAACTGGAAAACCTCCCACTCTACTCACCGCAAGGTCAAGGCAACGTGGAACATAGCCAGTGACGCAGGGCTTCGCAGCCACGTGTACAACGTGCCCGGGTCATGGCCGCCCGAGCAGGTCAACGGACGCATGGCTTCCGGTTTTCCACTGAGCGGTTCGACGATAGGCGGCAGCACCGGCGAGGTTTACGATCTTTCGCTGGCCGATCCCTCCGACGGCAACCGGATCTTCGAGGACAACGAGACGGCCATCCGCGGGGCCGCCCGCGGCTTGGAGCCGGGGCAGTGGAGCGACTGGTTCGACGTTGGCGCGCTGCGCAAGCCAGCGCTCAAGGGGCGGATGCGCGTGCGCAAGCTGGCGCCCGACAGGATCTACGCTACACCGTTTTACAGGTCAGACGCGGGCCTGGTAGTTACCTGGCCCGAAGAACTGGCGGAGGAGCTCAGGGCCGAACTGGGGCAGGCTTACATTCCCGAAGGGCCAGGCTGGAGCCGCCACGCCGAACCTGACACCCCCACTTTCCTGGCCGAGCATCTCGCCCAGGTCTCGCGGCTGCAAAGCGGGGCGGCGGGTCTTTCGATTGCCGACGACTGGCAGCTGTTTATATACGTGCATACGCTCGTGGACCGGGTGTCTCACCCATACTGGGCCTACATGCGCCCGGACGACTACGAGGGCATGGATGCTGAAAAGGCGCGCCGTTACGGGGAGGCGGTGCCCGATGCCTACCGCGAGACCGACCGGCAGTTGGGGAGATTGCTCGCCGAAATCGATGACGACGTCTACGTGGTGGTGGTTTCAGACCACGGATTCAAGTCGAGCAAGAACCGCAGCCTGCTCATCGGCACGCACGATTTTGACGGAATCTACCTGGTCGCGGGTCCGGGAATCGAGCCGGGTGACGGGCCCGAAACTAACATCGAAGACGTGGCACCCACGCTGCTTTACTTACTGGGATTGCCCGGAGCGGCAGACATGGTGGGCAAGATATTCCCGCCCGTGGTCGATTCTCTCGGTGGAGGACGGCTGAAAGTTGCCAGCTACGAAGACCTGCAGCGACCGGGTAACGATCAACCGGTAGACAAGTCCACCTGGGAACAACTGCGAAGCCTGGGCTACGTGACCGGTGACCCGCCTGCGGCGCGCGAAAACGAAGCCGGGCAGGCTCGCTGATAAGAGTTTTGGCTCAGTGACGGACCGGTTCTTCGGCCCCGTCGTCCTCGAACACAATCTCGCCGTCGTTGACCAATGCCAGGACAACAGCGTCCAGGTCTGCCAGGGCTCTGCCCTTGAGGCTGAAATAGGTCACGCCGCGCCGTATGGCATCGGCCAGTTCCGTGACGAGAAACACCGTATCGTGTGAGCTTCCGAGCAACTCGGCACCGGTAATAGGGGCACGCACAGTGGATGTGGAACGCGTCGATCTCATGTCCTTTTGAAACCAAGAAGTGTGCCACGGCGCCTCTTCGGTCACCCGCTTTTCCTGCGGGTTTGTACGCGGGTGTTCGATAGCGTCCACCGACAATCCTGCGCCTGGCCACCTGCGAGTTGCAGTTCTGCATGATCAGCCTGTTCGTTAATGGCACGCCGTTTGCTCACTACTGCGAGCCCTAGGGGCAGACAAAGGCGAGGAGAAAGAACGATGACAAAAATACTGAAACGGCTAAGGGACGATGAGCAGGGAGCATCCATGACCGAGTACGCGTTGCTGTTGGCAATGATTGCCCTTGGTACCGTGGGTGCGGTCACCGCTTTCAGTGACCAGATACTTACGCTCTTCAGTTCATTAGACCAGTTCTGAGGCAGGATCGTGACACCGCAATGCCCAGGGCAGCAAGTGGCAAAAATGTGCCGCTACAAGTCCAACAATGTCCGTTCAACGGGCGTGGCTGGCGCAGCGACGGCAGTAAAGCGCGGAAAAACGAGCCCTGGCAATAAATTCTCCGGTGGCACAGAGATTGCTGTTTACCACCGGGAACAGACGGGCATCAAGCCCTGTTAACAAACGAAACCCAGGAGGAAAGAGAAAATGGAACTTATCAAGGCACTGTGGAAAGACGAGCAAGGCGCTTCGATGGCCGAATACGCGTTGCTGATGGCTCTCATAGCCGTTGCGACGATTGGTGCGATCACCGCGCTTCGCGACCAGATCATATCGATCTTTAACGACGCTACTACGACGCTGTCCACCGCCAGCTGAAGTGGTTGGGTCAAGTTGAGCCGGGTGCCGTCTCACCGACGGTACCCGGTTTAGCTTATGCTCACCGCAAGGTGACAAGACGTGGAATACTCTCTTAATACACTTGTTGCGGTTCCCGCGCTGATTTTCATGTTCCTGGCTGCGGCCAGTGACCTGAGGGCGCGCAGGATTTCCAACAAGCTTAATCTTTGCGCGGCCCTGCTCGGCGCCTGGTTGCACTTCGTGACCGGCGGCGTGGAGGGTCTCGGTATGTCGCTGGGCGGTATGACCGCCGGTCTCGGCTTGCTGTTCGTGCCCTTCGCGGCGGGAATGGTTGGCGGCGGCGACGTCAAGTTTGCAGCGGCCGCGGGTTCCTTTCTCGGGGCCGGGCTGTTGTGCATCGGGCTGGGCGCTGGCGTGGTCCTGGCAGGCGCCGTGGGCGCCGGGTCGATACTGTGCAGTGGCAAGGCCAAGGCCGTAATGATCGGGCTCTGGGCTGATCTCAACATGATCGCCTCCGGGCAGAGGCCAGGGACTCTCAAGGCTGGAGAGGGCACGCGCACCATGCCCTACGGATTGATGTTGGCAGTGGGCATGGCCGGGACGCTGGTTCATGCAACGTGGAGGATAGAAACATGGCTAGGCCCTTTGTCCTGGTAGTGGCTGGAGTGCTGTTCGCAGCGCTTGCCGGCCTTATGACTTTTTCATGGCTCGACGGCCAGGCCGGCTCACTTGATGCGCCGGTGTTGCAACACAGGAGCGTGGTGGTTGCCGCGCAGACGGTGGGCAGGGGCCAACTGGTAGAGCCGAGGCACCTGAAGGTCGTCGACTGGCCGGCCCACTCGGTACCCGAGGGGACCTACCATGATCCCAGCAAGCTTGTCGGCAAGGTAGCGAGGGTTTCCATCATGGCTAACGAACCCGTTACCGATGCTCGATTGTCGCGCAACCGCAGTACCAGTCTCCTTTCAATGCTCGTGCAGCCCGGCAGGCGCGCGATCTCGGTTCGGGTGAATGAAGTTACCGGTATTTCCGGTTTCGTGGCCCCGAACAGCCGCGTGGATGTGCTCGTAACGATAGGGCGACGCGAAGAGCTCGAAGCGAGGTCAAAAGTCATCCTGCAGGACGTCAGGGTGTTGGCCATCGACCAGGAGGTCGAGCAGGTGGACAACAAGCCGGTGACGGTAAAGACGATCACCCTCGACGTCACCCCGCGGCAGGCAGAAACCCTGACGCTGGCGGTTCACGAGGGCAGTCTCTACTTCGTCCTGCGTAACGACAAGGACGGCGACGGGGTAGTTACCTCGGGCAGGACAGTGAGCGAGGTGCTGGGCGGTTCATCGGGTAACCGCCACACGGTTGAAGTGATTCGTGGCAGCTCGGTAGAGAATTACATTTTCTGAGGAGGCGGGATGGTCATGCAGAAGCAAGAAGAAAAACAGAACTCGTTGTTACGGCTTTCCGTTTCGGTCCTGGTGTCGGCGGCGCTGCTGCTGACAAGCGGGGCCCCGGTTTCAGCCGGCGACGCGGCCCTGGTGAGCAGGGTTTCACCTGTGAAGGCAGCCTATCGTAACGACGAGGGGGACAAGGTGCTTCACGTCATGGCCGGTAAGACCGTGGTACTGGACTTCAAGGACCGCGCCAAGCGTGTAGCGGTGGCTAACAAGGACGTCGCCGACGTCGTGATAGCTACGCCCGAGCAGTTGCTGGTAAACGGCATTTCGGCCGGCGAGACCAGCCTCGTTGCATGGAGCGATAAGGGCAACTACAGCATTTACAATATCGTCGTAACCGAGCAGGCCCGCGAGCAGGTGATGCTCGAAATCACGGTAGCCGAGGTCAACAAGGCCGAGCTCGAGAAGCGCGGCATAGACATTCGCGCCATGGGGGGACAGTTCGGTGCCCTGAGCCAGGCCGGCGGCGTAGCCCCGGTGTTTGGACAGCACGCGCCTCAGGCCAACCAGCCTCCGTTCCCCGTGAGCCTGGGATCCGGTCTTTCGTTGGCGGTCGTGGATTTCAGCAACGACATAGCCGGTTTCATCAAGGCGACCAATGACGACAACGTTGCCCGTATACTGGCCGAGCCCAAACTCCTCGCGCGTAGCGGCGAGAAAGCCAGCTTCCTTTCCGGCGGCGAGATTCCCATTCTTATCAGCGAAGACCAGCAGACATCGGTCTCTTACAAGGAGTTCGGGGTGAAGGTCGATTTCGTTCCCGTCGTGGCCATAGACGGCACCATAGAGCTCGACGTTTTCGCGGAAGTCAGTGAGCCTGATTTTTCGCAGGGGGTCGAGCTGTTCGGCTTTACCGTACCAGCCTTTGTCAGTCGCCGAGCGCAGACGAGCGTGAGTCTTACGAGTGGCCGTAGCCTGGTAATTGCCGGTTTGCTCAAGACCACAGAGCGGGACTTCACCTCGAAGGTGCCCGTCCTCGGAAGCGTGCCGATACTAGGTGCGCTTTTCAGGCGCAGCGAGAAAGAAAAGTTTGAAACCGAGCTGATCATGGTGGTAAAGCCCGTACTGCTCGGTTCCGGTGGCTTCGATGCCTCGGCGACCGCCTCTCAAGGAGACGGAGCCGTGGACTTCATCCGCAAAAAGACCGAGGGATCCCAGCTTCGCTGAGGAATACGGAAACCGGCGATGAAACGGGATAGTATCCGAACACTTACAGCCTTTAGAGGGCAGGACGATTCGGCCTTGAGGTCGGTGTTGGAATCCTTGCCCGGATTCGACGTAGAGGTATGCTCAAATTCTTACGAGCAAGTGCTCGCGCGCGGTGGTCTTGAAGACGTCCAGGCCGCGTTTGTCTACCTCGACGGAATCGAGGACGAGGGGCTCAAGCTCGTCGGACGGCTCATGGCCTCGCAGCCGGACCTCGCGGTGTTCGTCGTGTCGGAGAAACCCGGTACCGACCTCGTCGTAAGTTCTATAAGGGCCGGGGCCGCCGACGTGGTGGCCGCTGACGCGGGAACTGCGGACCTTCTTAAGCACATGGTGCGCCTGGTCGAGGTGCGCCGAAAACGTCCGGGCGGAGGTTGTCACAAGCTGGTGACGGTGTTCTCGCCGAGGGGCGGTGTCGGCGTGACGACCCTGGCCATAAATCTCGCGGTTTCGCTCAAGCAGCAGACCGGGGCACGCGTCGCGCTCGTTGACCTCGACCTGCAGAACGGCGAAGTGCCAGCTTTTCTCAATTTCAGGCACCCCTATTCGATCCTCGACCTCGTAGAAAACGTGGACAACCTTGACCCCGTGTTCCTGCAGGCCACGCTCTACCAACACTCGAGCGGGGTAGCCGTGCTACCCGCGCCCCCGATGCTGGAGGATTCCGAATCTCTTTCGGGTTCCGACGTCGCCGCGGTCCTCAAGGCGCTCAAGGCCCAGTATGACTACGTGGTGGTTGATACTCCGCCGGTGCTCAACGATGTCGTGCTTCCCGCCCTCGAGGCAGCCGAGCCCTTGTATCTCTTGACGGGAAACACCATCCCCGCCATCCGGGCGCTGCAGAGGGTGTGCGGGACACTGAAGAGGGTGGGATTGACGCCCGATAACATTAAGCTCGTGGTCGCCGGCGCAGCCGCGGCGGGGGAGGTGACCGACGATGACATCGCCGACGTGAGCAGGCTGCCGGTGAGCGGCTGCCTGCCCGCCGACCCCGTCGTTGCCGCCAGCGCCCTGGGCCAGGGCAGATCGGTGTTCGCCGCCGATGAGGACAGCAAGCTGGCGGTCGCAATACGCGCTATAGCGGCGCGACTGGCGGGCCCGGCTGCTGTTGTGCAGCCGCCGCAGCGACGAGGATTATTCTCCAGGTTCACGCCTGCAGGGGGTGCCAGCTAGTGGGAATGCTCGATCGTATACAGGACCGCCGGCGGCCGGAAAGCCCCGCGTCCCCGGATAGTAATGGCGCCAGGGTCGGGCAGGTAGAAAAACCCGCCACCGGTGAAGTGACCGGCAAGGTTGCCAGGGCTCTTGCCCAGGCCGGGGGGCAGAAGGCTCCCGCCGCCGATCCCGCTGCTTCAAGTAAACCGGCGCCCGAGCGCCAGGCCCCCACCTCAAGGAAGCCCGCTTCGACAGGCCAATCGCCTGACCCTGCTGCGGCCGGTAGTGGGTTGGCCGCGAACGCAGATCTCAAGCTGAGATTACACACCGACCTCATCGAACGCCTCGATCTCGCGGCAGTGGGCAAGGTGGAGCAGTCGGTCGTCGGTGAAGAGATAAGAGGCCTAATCGCCGAGTTGCTCGATGGCTACGGTGTCCCCCTGTCGCGCACCGACCGCCAGCGCGTCATAGACGAAACCGCCAGCGAGGTGCTCGGCTTCGGCCCCCTCGACGAGCTGATCCGTGACCCGACGGTGTCCGACATACTGGTTAACTCGTCCAGCAACGTTTACGTGGAACGGGCCGGGAAGTTGTCGCTCACGGGGGTTCGTTTCAGGGACGACGAGCACCTGATTCAGATCATCGATCGTATCGTTTCCCAGGTAGGGCGCCGCATCGATAGCTCTTCTCCCATGGTCGACGCTCGCTTGCCCGATGGTTCACGTGTTAACGCGGTCATACCCCCGGTGGCGCTCGACGGGCCGTCACTTTCGATACGTCGTTTCGGCGACGACCCCTACAAGATCGACGACCTGGTCTCGTTCGGCTCGATGACAGCGGAGATGGCCGTGTTCCTCGAGGCGGTCGTGTGCTCACGCCTGAACGTCATCGTTTCGGGAGGCACGGGTTCGGGTAAGACCACGCTCCTCAACTGCCTTTCGTCGTTCATTCCCGAAGACGAGAGGGTGGTTACCATAGAAGACGCGGCCGAGCTGCAGTTGCAGCAACCCCACGTTGTCAGGCTCGAAACGCGGCCTGCCAATCTCGAGGGCAAGGGCCAGGTGACGGCGAGAGATCTCGTGCGAAACACTCTCAGGATGCGCCCCGATCGCATTGTTGTCGGCGAGGTCCGCGGTGGCGAAGCTCTCGACATGCTGCAGGCCATGAACACCGGTCACGATGGGTCGATAACAACGCTGCACGCCAACACGCCGAGGGACTGCCTGACGAGGCTCGAGATGATGATACTCATGGCCGGTGTCGAACTGCCGGTGAAGGCCATGCGCCAACAGATAAGTTCGGCCGTCGACCTGGTAGTGCAGCAAGCGCGCATGCGCGACGGTAGCCGCAAGGTCACGCGCATAACCGAGGTCGTGGGCATGGAAGGCGACGTGGTGACCACGCAGGATATCTTCGGGCATGTCGTCACAGGTCTAGACGACGACGGTAAGGTCGAAGGTCATTTCAACTGCGACGGCATACGCCCGCGTTGCATCGATAAGCTGGAAGCATTCGGCTATTCGTTTGAGCCCGAGTTTTTTGCGTCGAGGAAGATATCGTGCAACCCGTCCTCATAGCTTTCGGGCTTTCGTTGTCGGTGGCCTTGATGTCGGCCGGCATTATGGTGCGCTTGCGACGCGCGACCCAGCGGGAGGCAGTGCTCGACAGGTTGCGGGCCGACCCGGTGCTGTCGCTTAACGAAGATAGTCGTCGCAGTATCCTTCGCGACGCGCGATTGAGCGAAGTGAGTTTTATCAACGAGCTACTCGAACGAATATCGCTCGTGCGGGTGCTCGAGCGCTGGCTGGTACAGGCTCGATGGAAGGTGCGGGCCGACGACGTGCTCCTGCGCAGCGTGCTCATGGGGCTCACCGGCGTGGTCTCGATGCAGTTGACCGTTGGCTCCACGCTGCTTGGTGTCGGGGTGGGCGCGGCCTTGGCCGGTTCGCCGGTGATGATACTGCTCATGCAGCGAAAACGCCGTTTTGCCGCTTTCGACAGGCAGCTTCCCGACGCGCTGACGATGATGAAAAACTCGCTTCAGGCGGGCTACACTCTGAATAAAGCGATGCAGGTGATCGCCGAGGAAATGGAAGCCCCGGTGGGCGAGGAGTTCCGCGACACGGTCGAGGAAATGCGCCTCGGGGTACCCCTGTCCCAGGCCATGAACAACCTCCGTCGCAGGATCGAGAACAACAACCTCGATATTTTTATAACCGCGGTGCTCATTCAGTTCGAGGTGGGGGGCAGCCTCACCGAGTTGCTTGAAAACGTAAGCGAGACGATACGAGAGCGCTTCCGGATGGAGGGCGAGGTAAAGTCGCTCACCGCCGAGGGACGCATATCGGGTATCGTGGTTGGCGTGTTGCCCATCGCCCTGGTGGCCATCATAAGCGTGATGCAGCCCGACTACCTGGAGCCCTTGCTCGCTACCGAGACCGGGCACAAGCTGCTCGGGCTCGCCGCGGTGCTCGAGACCCTGGGTTTCTTAGCCATAAGGAAGGTCAGTCGTGTCAACTTCTGAGGGCAGCGCATGACCCCGTTGTTGATATCCCTGGGTGCGGCGCTTGGCGGTGGCTTATTTTTTTCCGGCGTGGTCCTGGCTCTACGTAGCAGGAGAGACATGCAACGCAGGCTCGCGGTGGCGCTGCCGGCCGAAGGCGTCTCCGTGCTAGATGATGAAGAGCAGCAGAGCTTCGTATCCCGCTTGCTCTCCGACGTGGGTGCGTGGGTGGCAGACACCTTCGGCGCTCCGGCAGACGCTGCTGCGACTACGAAAGACAACAGTGACAGCGAGAAGTTGCTTTCTGCGGCGGGTTGGCGCGGTCCTCGAGCGGTGGCCCTCTACGCCGGCGCGAGAATGGGACTGGCCCTGTCGCTGGCGTTCATCGCCGCTATCGGGGCGCTCGTAAGCGGTGGCGAGCTAAGCCAGGCCGCCCAGTACGGTGCCTGCGGCGGCTTGCTCGGTTACTTCATCCCGCGCTTCGTGGTCGGCTCTCGTGCAAACAAGCGCAGGCTGTTAATAACCCGGACCTTGCCCGACGTGGTCGATATGTTCGTGCTCTGTGTCGAGGCGGGGCTGGGCCTGAACGCGGCCATGAAGCGGGTGGGCGACGAGCGCTCCCGCGATCCCGATGATGTCCTGGGCCGTGAACTTTCGTTGATGAACTACCAGCTGGCCTCGGGACGCAGCCGCGAAGACGCCTTTCTCGAGCTGGGCAGGCGCAACGACGCCGAGGACCTGAAGGCCTTTTCTTCTTTCATGGTCCAGAGCGACAAGCTCGGCACCAACATAGCCGACGCGCTGCGGGTTTTTGCCGGCGAGTCGCGGTCGCGGCGCAAGCAGATGGCCCAGGAAGCCGCCAACAAGGCGGCGGTAAAACTCCTGTTTCCCCTGGTGCTGTTTATCTTCCCCACGATGTTTCTCGTAATTCTCGGTCCGGCCATCATGAAGCTCCAAGCCGCCATGCCCTAGGCTCGAACGTCCTGGGCGGGGGTTAACGAGACAGCGGCGATGGTGTAAGTATCGCTCTTGCGACACCAAGGCACTTTCAAGCTCGAGACCGACTTCCGCCTGCAGGGCGATCAGCCCGCCGCCGTCCGCGAGCTCGTGGCGGGAATAGAGCAGGGCTTGGAGCACCAGGTGCTGTTGGGGGTCACCGGTTCGGGCAAGACCTTTACCATGGCCAACGTCATCGAGCGCCTGAACAGGCCCGCGCTCGTGCTCGCACCCAACAAGACCCTGGCCGCCCAGCTCTACAGCGAGTTCAAGCAACTCTTTCCCTCCAACGCGGTTCGCTACTTCGTTTCGTACTACGACTATTATCAACCCGAGGCCTACGTACCGAGCACCGATACCTACATCGAGAAAGACTCGGCGATCAACGACGAGATAGACAAGATGCGCCACTCGGCCACCCGGGCGCTGCTGGAGCGCAGCGACGTGCTCATCGTGGCCTCGGTGTCGTGCATATACGGCCTCGGCACGCCCGAAGACTACTTCAAGATGCTGCTGTTTCTCGAGGAAGGGCAGCGTGCCAATCGTGACGAGGTCATGCGTAAGCTTGTCGCTATTAACTACCAGCGGGATGACGCCGACTTCCACCGTGGCACCTTCAGGGTCAGGGGCGATATCGTCGAAATATTTCCTGTCTACGAAGACGTCCGCGCCCTGCGCGTAGAGTTCTTTGACGACGAAGTAGAATCGATAAAGGAAATCGACCCGCTGCGAGGCACGGTCAACCGTAAGCTGGAAAGGCTGGTACTTTACCCGGCCAGTCATTACGTGACCACCGCGGAAAACATGAAAGTCGCCATCGAACGCATTCGCAACGAGCTGGGCCTGCGCGGCACCGAGCTGCGCGCCGAGGACAAGGCGCTGGAGGCCCAGCGGCTGGAGCAGCGGACCCTCTACGACATCGAAATGCTCGAAGAGATGGGCGTGTGCACCGGTATTGAGAACTACTCAAGGCACCTGGCCGGCCGGCATGCCGGGGAGACGCCGGCCACCCTGTTGCACTATTTTCCCGATGATTTCGTGGCCTTCCTCGACGAGAGCCACATCAGTGTTTCGCAGGTAGGCGGCATGTACCGTGCGGACAGGTCGCGTAAAAACACCCTGGTTGATTTTGGTTTCAGGTTACCGTCGGCGCTGGACAACCGGCCGCTTACCTTCGAAGAATTCGGTGACGTGATGGGCCCCCTTGTCTACGTGTCGGCCACGCCCGGTGACTACGAGCTCGAGAAGTCGGCTGGGGTAGTGGTCGAACAGCTCGTCCGTCCTACCGGCCTGGTGGACCCAGAGGTAGAGGTGAGGGGGGCCGGCAACCAGGTAGACGACCTGCTGGACGAAGTTCGCTTGCGCGTCGAACGCGACCAGAGGGTGCTGGTCACGACCCTGACCAAGAAGATGGCCGAGGACCTGAGCGAGTACTACGACGAGCTCGGCATCAAGGTGCGCTACCTGCACTCGGACGTGGTCACCCTGGAGAGAGTGGAGATCCTGCGTGATCTGAGGCGCGGTGTGTTCGACGTGCTGGTGGGCATCAACCTGCTCAGGGAGGGGCTGGATCTTCCCGAGGTATCGCTGGTGGCGATACTCGACGCCGATAAGGAAGGTTTTCTTCGCTCCGCAAGGTCTTTGATACAAACCATGGGCAGGGCCGCACGCCATATAGACGGCAAGGTCATCATGTACGCCGACAGGATAACCGGCGCCATGGAGCAGGCGATGGACGAGACCGCCCGTCGCCGCGAGATGCAGGAGGCATATAACAAGGAGCACGGCATCGAACCCCGGGGCATAGAGCGGGGCGTGGACGATCCGATGGTGCGCATGGCCGAGGCCGACTACGGCCCGATACCCGAGGTAGCCGAGTCGTCGGCTGATTATGGCGACGGCGGACTTCGCGCCGAGATCGAAAGCCTCAGGCGGCGCATGAAAGAAGCGGCCGCCGGAATGGATTTTGAAAAGGCGGCCGAGCTCAGGGACAAGGCCAACCGTCTCGAGCAGCAGGAGCTCGGGTACGGTGGCTGACGGCCCACCCGCCGAGGACAAAAAAACCCCTACCACGCGGGAGAAGCTGGGGGCAAAGGTTGGCACGCTTCCCACCGGCCCTGGCGTCTACCTGTTCAAGGACAGCAAGGGCAAGGTGCTGTACGTCGGCAAGGCGCGCAGCCTTCGCCAACGCTTGCGCAGCTACCTCGCCGAGGGTGGTGACGGGCGCTACCAGTTGCGTTTCCTGATGCAGAAGGTCGCCGACCTCGAGACCCTCGTGACCGACGGCGAAGCCGAGGCGCTGATGCTGGAGGCCAACCTGATCCAGCAGTACAAGCCGCGGTACAACATACGCCTGAAGGACGACAAGAGTTACCTGTCGGTCAAGGTCACGAGCAAGGACGAGTGGCCGCGGCTGTTTCCGACGCGGCGTATCCAGCGCGACGGCAGCACCTACCTCGGCCCTTACCCGTCGGCGTCGGGCGTGCACGAAACCTTGTCTACCATACGCAGGGTGTTTCCGCTGCGCACCTGCTCGGATACCGTGTTTCGTAACCGTTCGCGTCCCTGCCTCGAGTACCAGATCAAGCGTTGCCTGGCCCCCTGCGTGTACGAGGTGGACAAGAAAGCCTACGCGCTTCATCTCGACGGGGCGGTAAAGCTTCTAGAGGGCAAGACCGACGGACTGTTGCGCGATATCGAGCGGCGCATGGCCGAGGCCGCTGCCGCCGAGGAGTATGAAGACGCGGCGAGGCTGCGGGACCGGGCGGCCGCGATCAAGACCGTGGCCGATAAGCAGAAGGTAGTGGTGCACGGCGGCGGCGATCGTGACGTTTTTGGCCTGGCGCGGGAAGGTGGATTCGTCCAGGCCCAGGTGTTGCTGGTGAGGTCGGGACGACTGTCGGCCCACCTGTCTTACCAGTTTGACGATCACGATTTTCCCGACGAGGAGGTCCTCGATTCACTGCTGGGACGCTTCTACGAGGGCGATCGCTATGTTCCCGCGGAGGTGTTGCTGCCCGTGGACGTCGAGGGTCGCGGCACCTTGGCCAGCGTTCTTTCGTCACGCCTGGGCAGGAAGGTGTCGGTGCTGGTACCGTTGCGGGGTGAAAAGAAACGCCTTGTAGAGATGGCCGTGCGCAACGCGGTGCACGCGCTTTCTGAACGCAGCGACGAGTCCCTGCGCCGCGAGAAGATGCTCAAGGAACTGCGCGACAGGTTGGGGCTGTCGAGTATCCCCAAGCGAGTGGAGTGCTTCGATATCTCGCACGTCTCGGGCGAAGACGTTGTTGCTTCCATGGTGGCTTTTGACGAAGGCTTGCCCGACAGGTCGGGCTACCGCCACTACCGGCTCAAGGAAGTGCAGCGCAACGATGACTATGCGGCCATGAAAGAGGTGCTGCATCGCCGCCTGGTGCGAGGGGTCAGCGAGGGCGGCCTGCCCGACCTCTTGCTGGTGGACGGCGGCAGGGGGCAGCTGTCGATGGCCGTGGAGGTGCTGCGCGAGCTCGGGGTCGAGGGGGTAGAGCTGGCATCGTTGGCCAAGGACAAGGTCAAGAGCGACGCTCAATCCGAAGAAATCGAGCGCAGTGAGGAGCGCGTGTTCAGGCCCGGGCGCTCTAACCCGATAAAGCTCAGGCGCAACTCCAACGCCTTGTTCCTGCTGCAGCGCTTGCGCGACGAAGCGCACCGTTTTGCGATTACCTACCACCGCAAGCTTCGTTCGAAGCGCCGCTTACGATCCGAACTCGACGACATCACTGGCGTCGGCCCGTCCAGGCGAAAGGCGCTGCTGAGGCATTTTGGTAGCGTAAAGCGCGTGCGCGAAGCCGAGGTAGAAGAAATCGCCTCGCTGGCCGGTTTCGGTGACGAGTTGGCGGCCCTGATCAAGGCCGCCCTGCAGGCTGGTCCCTCGCGCGGCGACCGCTAGCCGACCTGGCAGGGCGTTATGACAGCCCCTACATTACCGGCCGGGTATACCTTTGCCTTCAGCCCTTGAATGCCAGCCGCCGCTTGCGCTAATGGATAACGGTGGCGGTGTACCTGGCGGCGTTGGCAGCATTTTCGGCGGCGTGGTGCTGCGCTGCGGGCCTGCCGGTACTGCCCGGGCAATGGTTCGAACGCCTCCTTCCCGCGCTGCTTTGCGCCGCGTGGGGGGGCTGCTCAGTGGCGCGGGGGCAGCTCAAGAAAAGAACACTGCTTGCGGTCGTGTTGCTGGCGCTGTTGGTGGGCTGGAGAGCGTTGCCACCGGTCGAACCCCCGCCGGATGGTCATGTCACTGGTTTGCTCAAGGGCAGATCCCGCAGCATCGGGGCGCAGGCATTCGAGGCCGACGTGGTTTCGGTCAAGGACAGCGCTTCTGGTGGAAGCCGGCTGCTGCTCGACGCCGTAGAGACCGCTGCCAGCGGACGGCTGGCCGGTCGCGTGGTGCTCTACCTGCGTCACGGCGGTGAGGATTCGCTCGCGGGAAGGCGCATTGCCTTGTCATCCACTCTCAGGAGGATAAGCGACTTCGGCAACCCGGGGGAAAGCAGCTGGCGCGACTGGAACGGCAGGCGGGGCGTTTTTGTAAGCGCCTGGTCCTGGAGCTCCGAGGGCCTGGCGGACCTGGGTCCAGCGTACGGTTTCGATGCTGCCCTCGCGCGCGCGCGGGCCGAGCTGGCCGCTGACATCAGGCGCGGGCGTGGCCCCGGAGCGGGACTGGTGGCGGCGCTGGTCACCGGTCATCGCGATGGAATAAGCCCGGACGACCTCGCGGCCATCCGCGACTCGGGACTCGGCCACCTGTTGGCCATCTCGGGATTGCACATAGGCCTGGTCGCCGGCGTGGTGTACGCACTGCTGCACGGGTTGTTGCTGGCGCTACCGCGCTTGCCGGTGCTGTACGACGTCAGGCGTCCGGCGTTGCTCGCGGCGCTTGCCGCGGCAGGTGCTTACGGGCTCATGGCCGGTGGCCGGGTGCCGGTGCTACGGGCGGTGATCATGCTCGCGCTGCCATCGCTGTTGTTGTGGGCAGGGCGGCGGACAGCGGCTGGTTACGGCCTGGCGCTGGCCTGCGTGTCGTTGCTATTGTGGCGTGGCGGAATGGCGGCCGAGGCTGGTTTTCAACTATCGTTCTCCGCCGTCTGCGGGCTGATGCTGCTGGGCTCGGCGCGCCGCCTGCCCGAAGGGCAACCGCGCACCTGGGCCCGCCGGGCCGTCGACTACCTGGCTGTCTGCCTGGTTGCCTGGTACTGCACCGCTCCACTGGCCGCGCAGCACTTCGGCAGACTCAGCCTGGTGGCGCCGCTGGTCAACCTTCCGGCCTTGCCGCTGGTGGCCGTCACGGTGACATCAGCTCTGGCGTTGGTGCTTTGTTGGCTCTTTCTGCCGCTGCTGTTTTCCCCGCTGCTGGGCTTGGCCGTATTTTTTGCCGAACTGTTACTCGGCCTTGCCCGCCTGGGCGCGGGCATTCCGGGAGCCGGGCTGAACGTTGTTGCGCCGGGCTGGCCACTGCTGATGCTGCTGCTCGCAGGTCCACCTCTCCTGCTGTTTTCAAAACGCCGTCGACTGACGGCCGGCATCCTGCTGGTTGCAACCACTGCCTGCCTGTCGCTGGCCTGGCAGCAGCGCTGGACGCAGGACAGCCTCGAAATCGTATTTGCCTCGGTGGGGCAGGGGGACTCCACGCTGGTCAGGCTTCCCGGTGGCAGGGTGCTGCTCGTGGATGGTGGCCCGCCCGGCCGCGGAAACCTGGTACTGAGTCCGCTGCTCAGGCGCATGCAGATAGGACGCGTAGACACGATGCTGGCCACGCACGTGCAGAGCGACCACTGGGGAGGTTTCGATGATCTGGTCGAGCGTGTCGAGGCAGGCCGGTTCGTGTGGCCCGGGGGCCGCTGTGAGAGTTCTTCCTTCGGCCGTTTTCTCGAGCGCCTGGATCGAGCGGGCGTACCCGTGGTTGCAATGCATGGTAAGGGGCGTTTCTCGGTCGAAGGGCGGGAGGGTGCAGGGAGGGAGGGTGCAGGTCGCTTGCGCCTGCGGATTCTCAATCCGCCCGACGGCAGCGGCGAGTGCGCGTCCAATGACCGTTCGCTGGTGTTGCTTCTGGCCTGGGGGGGGCGACGCGTGTTGCTCACCGGCGACATTGAATCCAAGGCCGAAAGCCGCGTGTTGCAAGGCCTGCAGCGAGGTCGCCGCCTGGACGTAGTCAAGGTGCCCCACCACGGCAGCTCGAGCTCTTCAACGGCCGGCCTGGTCAGCAGGGCCTGCCCGGCGCTGGCGGTGGCATCGGCAGGGCGCGACAATCACTGGGGCTTTCCGCGGCCCGAGGTCGTGGAGCGTTGGCAGCGCGGGGGCTGTAGCTTCCTGTCAACATCCCAACAGGGCGCAGTCCGCGTGCTGCTGGAACGCGTGCCGGGCAGGCGGCGCGCGGCGATGACTGTTTATAACGGCAATGGGCGCGTTGACTATTCGGGGGGTCGACCCGATAAAGGGCCGCGCCGGGCCGGACACGACGGGCCTCGAGGGCGTCGATGAAACTGGCAGCAGTCAAGGGATTTCGCGACATTCAGGCTGGCGAAGTGCTGGCGCGACGAGCTGTGCTCGAAGCAAGCTGTGAGGTCCTCGAAAACTACGGCTTCCAGGAACTCGAACTGCCACTGCTCGAAAAGGTCGAGCTCTTCAAGCGGACCGTGGGCGACACTTCCGACATAGTCGAAAAAGAAATGTATACCTTCGAGGATCGAGACGGCTCCACGCTGGCGTTGAGACCCGAGGGAACCGCTTCGCTGGTGCGCGCCTACCTGGCCGCCGGCATGGCTCGATCGCAGCCCGAGGGTCGGTTCTACTACCGGGGGCCCATGTTCAGGAGGGAACGCCCTCAGAAGGGGCGCTTTCGTCAGTTCAGCCAGATCGGAGCCGAAATGCTTGGTCGCAGCGACCCCGCGGCCGATGCCGAGGCCGTGACGCTGGTGGCCGACATCTGCGAAGCCGTCGGCTTGAGGGAGTACCGTGTCGAGCTCAACAGCCTGGGCGACGAGGCTTGCCGCCCCGCTTACAGGAAGGCACTTGCGGCCTGGGGCGAGGAACGAATAGATTCGCTGTGCGACGACTGTCGCTCGCGCTTGAAGCGTAACCCGCTGCGCCTGCTCGATTGCAAGGTCGAGGCTTGCAAGGAGGCGATGCAGGGAGCGCCGATGATGGTGGACTCTCTGTGCGATGACTGTGAGAGCCACCACGGCAGGGTCAAGGAGCTCCTGGCCGAGTCGGGGGTCGAGGTCACCGCCAATCCCCGCATGGTACGCGGCCTGGACTACTATTGTCGCACAGCATTCGAAGTGACGGCAGCCGGCCTGGGTTCGCAGGACGCCGTGGGCGGGGGCGGTCGCTATGATGGCCTGGCCGCTTCGCTGGGCGGGCCCGATATCGCCGGTGTCGGCTTCGCTTTCGGGCTGGAGCGCATGGTGCTGGCGGCGGCAGGCCAGGAGCCCGGCGCGCCGCCTGTCGATATAGTGGTTGCCCCACTCGAAGAGCGTGCCCTGGGCGCGGTGCTGGGCCTGGCCCGACGCCTGAGGCGGGCCGGCAAGCGCGTGGAAGTCGAAAGTCCTTCGCGCAGTCTCAAGGCACAGATGAAGCGGGCCGACCGTTCGGGGGCAGCCTGCGTGTTGCTGGTCGGCGAGGCTGAGCTGGAAGCCGGTAAGGCTACGCTGCGCGACATGGTTAACAAGGCCGATCACGCGCAGCTTATCGAGATTGATGGCGACGCGGAACAGATGATCAAGTGCATAGGGGAGGCGGTAAAAAGTGGAGCGTAGCTGTTATTGCAGTGAACCGCGCGCGGGGCAGGCAGGCGAAACCCTGCTGGTCGCGGGTTGGGTTCATTCGAGGCGGGATCACGGGGGAATAATCTTCGTAGACCTGCGCGATCATACGGGCTTGTTGCAGGTGGTGTTTGATCCCCAGGAAAACGCGACCGCGCACGAGCTGGCCGGTCAACTACGTGGGGAGTTCGTTATCGCCGTCGAAGGTCACCTGCGCGAGCGCAGCGAGGAGACAGTTAACCCCGAGCTGCCGACCGGTTCGGTTGAAATCATGGTCGACAGGCTCGAGATACTCAACAGCGCCAAGCCAAGCCCTTTTCCGATCGAGGACGACGCTCGCATTACCGAGAACGTGAGGTTGAGTTACCGTTACCTCGACCTGCGCCGCCCCGTTATGCAGCGTAACCTGCGCTTGAGGCACGAAGTCGTATCGATAACGCGGCGCTGGTTTGACGAATCGGGATTCATCGAGGTGGAGACCCCGATGCTCACACGCAGCACTCCCGAGGGCGCGCGCGATTACCTTGTGCCCAGTCGTGTGTATCCGGGCAGCTTTTTTGCCCTGCCGCAGTCACCGCAGTTGTTCAAGCAGCTTCTCATGGTCTCGGGCGTGGACCGCTACTACCAGGTGGCCCGCTGCTTTCGCGACGAAGACCTCAGGGCCGACCGGCAGCCCGAGTTCACGCAGATTGATATAGAGATGGCTTTTGCCGATTCCGACCAGGTGATGGCCGGTGTCGAGGGGCTTTTGAAGAAATTGTTCACCGAGCTGGCGGGGCAGTCCTTCGACGCACCGTTTCCGCGCTTGACCTGGCACGACTCGATGGATCGCTACGGCAGCGACCGCCCCGACACCCGTTTCGGGATGGAGCTGGTCGATCTCAGCGACGTCTTCGCGCAGAGCGAGTTCAAAGTGTTTCGCTCGGTGGTGGAAGGCGGCGGCGTGGTGAAGGCCATTGTCGTGCGCGGTGGCGCCGAAATGTCGCGCAAGGAACTCGACAACCTCGGCGAGGTTGCAAAAACCCACGGCGCGGGTGGCCTGGCGTGGATAAAGATCAACACTGACGGGTGGCAATCGCCGGTGGTCAAGTTTTTCTCGGACGCAGAGAAAGAGGCACTCTCGGAGCGTTGCCAACCGGCCGACGGAGACCTGGTTCTTTTTGGTGCAGACAGCTACCGGGTGGTCTGCGACGTGCTCGGCAACCTGCGTTGTCACGTGGCTGAGCTCAGGGGGCTCGCTGATCCCGAACGCTTTGATTTCCTCTGGGTGGTCGACTTCCCGCTGGTGGAATACAATGAAGGCGACAAGCGTTGGCAGGCGCTGCACCACCCGTTTACGGCCCCGCGGCCTGACCACGTGGACAAGCTGGACGAGTCCCCGGGCTCGGTGCTGGCAGACGCCTACGACGTGGTTCTCAACGGGGTCGAGCTGGGTGGTGGCTCGGTTCGTATTCACAGCCCCGAATTGCAGCAGCAGGTGCTGGGCGTGCTCGGCATCGACAAGGAAGAAGCGGGGGAGAAGTTCGGTTTTCTGCTCGAGGCGCTTTCTTTCGGCGCGCCACCGCACGCCGGACTCGCCCTGGGGCTGGACAGGCTGGTGGGCATGCTTACCGGTTGCGACTCTATCCGCGATGTCATCGCGTTTCCCAAAACCCAGCGAGCGGCCTGTCCGCTGACCGACGCGCCGTCGCCCGTCGATCTCGCCCAGCTGAGAGGGCTGGGCTTGAGGAAAGACGCGTGAAGCTGCGCGCAGTCACGGCGGTTATGGCCCTGGCCCTGGCATCGATCACGGCCCTGGGTGGCTGCTCGGGCAAGGAAGAACTCTCCATGGACCTGGTCGACGGCCGCGAGGGCGTGGTAGCCATAGCCGTGCTGCCGGCAGCCTGGAGCGATGGCAAAACCAGCAACTCCTGCGAGCTCTGCCCGGACGCCTTGGTGCTCAAGCCGGTTGCCGGCGGCGACGCGGAGCTGGTTACCGCTTTTTTCTACGAGGCCCTGGCCCGCCATCCCGCCTACCGCACCCTGTCCCGGAACTCCGTTTCGTCCCGCAAGGGTGAGAGCAAGCAACAGTTGGTCGAACGGCTCGTGGCCCAGGGCGAGATCGATGTCTTTCTCGTCCCGGCCCTGGCCGAGACCGTGCAGCGCGTGGGGACGGCAAGGACGGCCACCGTTTCGGGGGAGGCCACGGTTTACGCGGCCTTACTCGGCGCCGATGGGCTCGAACGCAGGTGGAGCGGTACAGAGTACGGCGGCCAGGAAATGCCGGGGATGTATGGCCGGATTTCGATGATGGCCACGGGAGAAGAACTCCGATTAAACAGCGCCATGGAGCAGGCCGACCTTCATGTCCGTGAGCTGGTGGCCCGCATGGTGAAGGCCGCGGGGCGCTGACGTGAGCGGTGGCGGTGCGACAGCGGGCGGCGCTTCCGACGGAGAAGCCGCGGGCGCGAAGCTTATAGACGGCAAGGCCGAGTCGGCGGCTGTAAGGGCCGAGGTGGCAGCCGACGTTGAGAGCCGGGTGGCCGCCGGTGCAAGAAAACCGGGGCTGGCCACTATACTGGTCGGCGACGACCCCGCGTCGGCGGTTTACGTGGCGCGTAAGATTCGCGAGGCCGGCGAGGTGGGCATGAACTCCGAGCACCGAGCGTTGCCCGCGGACGTGAGCATGCAGGAGCTGTTGGCCGTCATCGAAGACTGCAACCGCGACGAGGGCATCGATGGCATTATCGTGCAGCTTCCGCTGCCGGCCCAACTCGACGAAGACGCGGCCGTGGCAGCCGTGGATCCGGTCAAGGACGTGGACGGCCTGCACCCCGTAAACCAGGGCGCTTTGTTTACCGGCCGGCCCGGACTGCGGCCTTGCACGCCGGTGAGCTGCGTGCACCTCATGGATACCACGGGCGTTGATCTCACCGGCCTGCACGCGGTCGTCGTAGGTCGCTCGGCACTGGTGGGCAAGCCGGTGGCAATGCTGCTGCTCGAGCGCCACGCCACGGTGGTGCTGTGTCACTCGCGCACCGCCGACCTGCAACGGCAGGTAGAAAGCGCCGACGTACTGGTGGTGGCCATAGGCAGCCCCCGCGTCATTCCCGGCGAGTGGGTAAAGCCCGGCTCGGTCGTGATCGATGTGGGCATCAACCGTGTAGACGGCCGCCTCGTGGGCGATATCGGTTTTGACGCAGCCAGGCAGCGAGCTGCCCACATAACTCCTGTTCCGGGCGGCGTCGGCCCGATGACGGTGGCGGTACTGCTGCGCAATACGCGCGACGCGTGGCTTGCTTCTCTCGCGGCAGAGAGCGCAGCGTGAGTGACGGTGCTGCGCGTACACCGCTATACGCGACTCACCTGGACGCCAGTGCCCGCATGGTCGAATTCTCGGGCTGGAGCATGCCGCTCCAATACAGCTCGATTGTAAAAGAACACAATGCCGTCAGGACTGCGGGCGGCATGTTCGATGCCAGCCACATGGGCGAAGTCGAACTGCGGGGGCCGGCTGCGATCGACGCCTGTGAGCACCTGTTTACCAGCGAGCTGAGAAAACTTTCGGTAGGCAGGGCAAAGTACGGGCTCATGTGTGAACCCTCGGGTGGCGTCATGGACGATGTCATCGTCTATCGTGTCGAGGAACAACGCTACATGGTGTGTCTAAACGCCGGTAACGTAGAGGGGGACCTGGCCTGGATAAACGAGCACGCCGGCTCGCGCTGCGAGGTCGAGGACAGGAGCGCCGATACGGCCTTGATCGCGCTACAGGGACCCGCGGCGGCGACCGTGCTGGGCGAGCTTGTCGAGGGCGCCGCGGATCTGCCGCGCTTCGCCTGTCGCGAAATAATACTGGAGGGTGAAACGGCGCTGATGGCGAGAACCGGCTACACGGGCGAGGACGGTTTTGAATTGTTCCTCCCCTCGGCACGGGCCGAGGGCGTGTGGGACGCCCTTGCTGCCACTGGCGGGCCACTGGGGATAGTACCTGCCGGCCTTGGGGCCAGGGATACCCTGAGGCTCGAAGCCGGCTTGCCACTCTACGGCCACGAACTGGGTCTCGACATAAGTCCTCTCGAGGCGGGCCTTGGAAGGTTTGTGAGGGACGATATTGCAACGGCCATCGGGGGAGAGGCGCTGGCCGCCGAGCGTGAGCGCGGCCCCGCGCGCTGTCTGCTGGGCCTTCTGCCCAACGGTGCCATAGCCCGGCAGGGCCACGAGGTCCTGGCCGGGGACAAGGTGGTAGGCCGGGTCACGAGCGGAACGCATTCGCCCAGCCTGGGCCGGCCCGTGGCGATGGCCCTGGTCGACGCCGAGTCGTCAGCAGCCGGGCTCAGCGTCGACGTGAGGGGGCGTATCAAGCCCGCCGATGTGACGGCCCTGCCTTTTTATGTTAGGCAGCGCTGAGTCACAGGTGTTTTTCAACACCCGTGAATGGTTGAATCAAGGCTAAGGGTAGAGGAGAGGACATGGAGTTTCCTGATGACGTTCATTACACGGCGGAGCACGAGTGGCTGCGACTGGAAGACGACGGACTGGTCGTGGTAGGCATCACCGACTACGCGCAGGACCAGCTGGGCGACATCGTATTTGTACAGCTGCCCGACGTGGCCGACACTGTTATTTCCAAGGACGAGCAGCTGGCCGAAATCGAATCGGTAAAGACCGTATCTGAGGTCTACGCGCCTATCAGCGGCAAGGTGGTCAAGGTGAACACGGACTTGGCGGACGGCCCCGAGGTGCTCAACGAAGACCCCTACGGCTATGGCTGGCTGGTGCACATGGAGCCCAGCGGAGACGACCCGACCGCCGGTCTGATGTCGGCTGACGAGTACCGGGCCCTGGTCAGCGAGGGAGATTGACGGTTGCGCTACCTGCCGCATACAGCGACCGACATCAGCCAGATGCTGGCCACCGTGGGGGTGGAGTCCGTAGACGAGTTGCTCGAACAGGTGCCCGCGAATCTTCGCGCGCAACAGGCCCTCGGACTGCCCGATGGCTGCCCTGAAGCCGAGGTCCTGGAGCGGGCCAGCGAGTTGGCCGCGAGCAACAGTATCCTGCCTTCCTTCCAGGGGGCAGGCTGCTACCGGCGGCACGTGCCCTCGGTGGTTTCTGCTGTTTTGTCCCGTGCCGAGTTTGCGACCGCCTACACCCCTTACCAGCCCGAGGTCAGCCAGGGAACGCTGCAGGCCTGTTTCGAGTTCCAGACTTACGTGGCGCGCTTGTGCGGACTCGACGTGGCCAACGCTAGTCTCTACGACGGGGCTTCGGCCCTGGCGGAGGCCGTGCTGCTGGCGGTCAGGGTCGGCCGTGGCCGCCGCCGCGTGCTCATGTCTGCCGGTGTTCACCCCGCCTACCGCGCCGTGACCGAGACCTACCTGCGTGGCTCGGGTGACTCGGAAGTAGAGCTGATCGGGTTGGATGACAACGGGCGCACCGACGCCGAGCTGCTAGAGAAAGCGCTGGGCGATGACGTAGCGGCCATCTGCACGGGCTACCCCAATTTTTACGGCGTAATCGACGATCTCGCCACGGCTTCACGGCTGGCGCGGCGTTGCGGTGCCTTGTCGTTGAGCGTTACCAGCGAGCCCCTGGCCCTGGGCCTGCTGAGGTCTCCCGGCGAACTCGGGGCCGACGTGGCCGTGGCCGAGGGGCAGGGGCTGGGCTTGCCCCTCTCTTACGGCGGACCAGGGGTCGGCCTGTTCGCCGCGAGGCAGCAATACCTGCGCCAGGTTCCCGGTCGCCTCGTGGGCGAGACCCTCGACAGCAACGGGAGGAGGGGCTACGTTCTCACCCTGGCCACCCGCGAGCAACACATACGCAGGGAACGCGCGACGTCCAACATCTGCACTAACCAGGGATTGGCGGCGCTGGCGGTCACCACCTTCCTGGGTGTGGCCGGGCGCAAGGGACTGAGAAAACTTGCGGCTCTCAATACCGTGCGGGCCCACCAGTTGGCCGAGCGCCTGGCGTCCGAAGCCGGCCTCGCCCCGGTTTTCAGTGCGCCGTTTTTTAACGAGTTCGCCATCGAGGTGCCCGACAGCAAGCGCTGGTTCGATGACTGCGTGCAGCGTGGTGTTATTCCCGGGGTGCGCGTGGCTGATCTCGAAGACAGCTGCGCGGATGACGGCGATAACCGGGTGCTGGTGACTGTGACCGAGGTCAACAGCGACGCGGACTTTGACCTGCTGGTTTCGACAGCTCGGCAGAGCATGGCGGCTTGAGGCAGGCGTGGTGAGGTGGGGGACATGAGGTTATTGGCGTGAGTGCTGGAGTAGACAGGGGTCCGGAGAAGACCGTGTTCGAGAAGGGCAGTCCGGGCCGCTGTGGGTTGGACCTGCCCGAACCGGGGCCGTTGCCCCTGGATCCGAAACTGCTGAGAGCCGACCTTGAGGGCTTTCCAGAAATGAGCGAGCCGGAGGTCCTGCGCCACTATCTACGCCTTTCGCAGCTCAACTATTCGGCTGCTGCCGATTTTTATCCACTGGGTTCGTGCACGATGAAGTACAACCCGGTCGTGAACGACAAGGTAGCGGGGCTCGAAGGTTTCGTGGCGTCGCACCCCTATGCACCGGTTGAACTCGTGCAGGGCAACCTGCGCCTGATGCGCGAGCTGGAAGAATGGCTGGTCGAAATCAGCGGCCTTTCCTCGGTGTCGTTGCAGCCGGCCGCCGGAGCGCAGGGCGAACTGGCCGGTATCAAGATAATGCGCGCCTGGCATGAAGAGCAGGGCAAGCCGCGCAGCAAGGTGCTCATTCCCGCCAGTGCGCACGGCACCAACCCCGCCAGTGCTGCCCTCTGCGGTTACGACAGCGTCGTCGTGCCGGTAGGCGACGACGGGCTGGTGTCGGTCGACGCGGTAAGGGAACTGCTCGACGACGAGGTCGCCGGGCTGATGATCACCAATCCCAATACGCTGGGTCTGTTCGAGCCGGCGATGGGCGAGATCACGGCCGCGGTGCACGAGTTCGGCGGACTGGTTTACATGGACGGCGCCAACATGAACGCGCTCATGGGCGTGGCTCGACCGGGCGACATGGGCGCCGACATTCTCCACGTGAACCTGCACAAGACTTTTTCTACTCCGCACGGTGGCGGTGGCCCGGGGGCCGGGCCACTGGCGGTGACCGAGCAGCTGGAAAAATACCTTCCGTCGCCGCGCATGGTTGAAAAAGACGGCAAACTCGATTGGGACTACGACCGGCCCGATTCTATCGGTCCGGTGCGGTCGTTTTACGGCAACTTCGGGATACTCGTTCGTGCCTGGGCTTATATGAAAGCTTGCGGAGGCGACGGCCTGACCGAGGTGACACGCATGGCGGTGCTGGCTGCCAATTACCTCAAGGCGCGCCTCGAGCAGGAGTATCATCTCCCCTGCGATGGCCCGTGTATGCACGAGGTTGTCTTTACGGACAAGAAACTGGAAGGGGGAGTAAAGACCCTCGATCTGGCCAAGCGCTTGCTCGATTACGGCTTTCACGCGCCCACTATTTATTTCCCCTTGGTGGTGGAGGGCGCCATCATGATCGAGCCCACCGAGAGCGAGCCCCTGGAAACCCTTGACGAATTTGCCGACGCGATGCTCGCTATTGCCCGCGAGGCGCGGGAGGATCCGGGCAAGGTAAAAAACGCCCCGTTCAACACCCCGGTGGCCCGGCTCGACGAAACCAGGGCAGCCAGGCACCCGCGCCTGGTGTGGACGGCCGAGGAATCGGCCTGACAATGGTTTTCTCGGAGCGGTCCTTGGAGTATTATCAATTACATTGCGACGACTGCTTGGAGGTCTAAATGTTCGGACTGGGTGTTACCGAGCTCATAATCATACTCGTGATCATCCTGATCATGTTCGGTGCCGGCAAGTTGCCGGAAATCGGCGAAGGATTGGGTAGGGGGATCAAGAATTTCCGGCGGGCCACCCGGCAGTCCGACGAGATTGACGTCACCCCGGCATCGGAATCCGAACAGGGTGATGACGATAACGGCGATGTCAGCGGTGGTGGCCAGGCAGGGGGCGGGCCGACACAACCCGGTAGCTGACGTTCTCCACGCTGCGTCGCAGTGCGGGAAACGTCGCCTGGCACCTGGTCTTATCCTGCGGATGCAGGAGGAAGCCCGTGCCGGGATCGAGATCGCGAAGAACGAGCAGCTGGTCCGTGGTTAATCTTCTCAGTAATCGAGGCGACACGTTTCGTCCGCAGGGCGTCGTGGACACGGCCTGTGTTTTGTTGCCCAGCGACGCGCGCGCTTCGATGACCACGGATTCAAGTGCCACCGAACCGTGGTTGGTCACCGAGGTTTCGAGTACCAGGGCACGCCGGTGATCGCTGGAAACTATGAAATATGCTTTCGCGTCGTCGACGCGGAGCTGGCGCAGAAGGGCCGGGTCGGAAGCCAGGCTGCGTGCCGGACCCGGTGCGGGGATAGCGGCGAGTACCGAGTCGGCCAGTGCGTGATTGAAGGCCAGGGCCAGGGTTATCATACCGTATGCACTGCACAGGGCAGTGAGGAGCACGAAGGCCGTGGCGATCGGAGTGCGCTGCTTGCGCTTGAGAATAACTGTTCTGGAACGAGTAGCCACGGGGAGTTACGACGCCACCCATTCTACGGCGGCCAGTGGCTGGCGGCAATCACCTCGTGGCCGATAGTGGGGCAAAATTGTCAGGGGATGCGGCGATGGGAGGAGAGGGTAGTGGGGCAATACAGTGGAATGTGAATTAACGGTGGTTCTGCCCGCGTACAACGAGGCGGGCAATATTGGCGAGGTGGTCGCCGAGACCGAGCGGGTGCTCAGTGAGCAGCAGATAGACTACGAAATACGCGTGGTTGACGATGGCAGTACCGACGGTACCGCGCTGGTGCTCGATGCTTTGCAGCGCAACAACGCGAGGGTGAGCATCAGTACCCATCCGCTCAACCGGGGTTATGGCGCGGCGGTAAAGAGTGGTCTGCGCGGCGCGAGGGGCGCCCACGTTCTCGTGAGTGATGGGGACGGGCAGTTTTCGATGATGGGCTTTGATTCGCTGTGGAAGGCCCGCCGCGAGGCCGACCTCGTGCTGGGCTTTCGCCTGACCAGGCGTGATCCGGCCCACCGGCGTGCCGCTGGGTGGATCTACAGTCGCCTGGTAGTGCCGCTGTTGTTCGGTCTGCGGGTCCGCGACGTGAATTGCGGCTACAAGCTGTTTTCACGTGCTGCTATTGATGGCCTTGAGCCCCACGCGAATGGCGCGTTGGTTTACGCGGAGTTGTTGGCCCGCGCGCTCAAGCGAGGCGCGAGTTTGACCGAGGTTGGGGTCGAGCATCTTCCCCGCGGATCGGGCACCTCCACCGGCCTCAAGCCCTCGGTGGTGTTTCGGGCCCTACGGGAGTTGTCGCGCGTGAGGGCTGCCATCAACCGCGAAGGGCCTGTGCCGGGCGGCGTCTTTACGGCTGCGGTACGCGACGGTGAAGCGCTGCTCGGCAGCCAGGCAGGCTTGCGGCCGGGCGACGATGCGTTACAATCCCCGCCTTCCTAGCTGGCGAAAGTGGCGGAACTGGTAGACGCGCAGGATTCAGGTTCCTGTGGCCGCGAGGTCGTGGGGGTTCGAGTCCCCCCTTTCGCACCAGCAAGGAAACCCGGGGGAGTCGCGCGCATGGACAGCAATAGCTTCAGAGACATCATGGGCGGCTTTGCCACGGGAGTTACCGTGGTCACGACTTGCGTAGACGGGCTCTACCACGGGTTTACGGCCAACGCCGTGAGCTCTGTGTCCCTGGATCCTCCCCTGCTGCTCGTCTGTGCCGACAAGGGTGGTATAGCCCACGGCCAGCTTGCGCGCGCCGAGAGCTTTGGCGTCAGCATCCTGTCGGCCGAACAGGAAGCGGTGTCCAACCTTTTTGCGTCCAGGGGTGAGCCCGGAGCAGGGGGCATGCGGGATCTGCCGTTTCGCGTGGGCGAATCGGGGGCTCCACTGCTCGACGGCGCCTTGGCCTGGCTGGAATGCCGAAGCCACTCCCAGGCCGAGGGGGGCGACCACACGATATTTTTCGGTGAAGCGGTCGATGGCGGCAGCAATGCCGAACAGGGCCCGTTGCTGTTTTTCCGCGGCGGCTACCGCTTCGTCTCACCCGCCGGCTAAGCCTGGGCTGCCAGCTGAACGGGGCCTGGTGAGCCCGCCACTCGCTACAGCGAGGCGACTTTCTTGAAGGCCTCGATCACCGCTTCGGGAGCCTGAACGAGCTCGATGAGCACGCCTTCGCCGCTTATGGGTGATTCCTCGTTGCCCTTGGGGTGAATAAAGCAGACGTCAAAACCGGCAGCTCCCTTGCGTATGCCGCCGGGTGTAAAGCGCATTCCCTGTTCCCCGAGCCAGGTCACGGCGGCCGCGAGGTCATCGATCCACAAGCCGATGTGGTTGAGCGGGGGGTTATGAACGGCCGGGCGCTTTTCGGGGTCAATCGGCTGCATGAGGTCGACTTCCACCTTGAGCGGGCCGCTGCCGGCCACGGTAATGTCTTCGTCGACGTTTTCCTTTTCGCTTCGAAAATCGCCGGTAACGGTGAGGCCCAGGGTGTCTACCCACAGTCTTCGCAGGGCGCCCTTGTCCAGGCTTCCCACTGCTATCTGTTGTATACCCAGTACGCTGAACGGTCTGTCACTCATGTTCTTCCTCCCTCGTCGGTCGAGGCGTCGGGACTCTAGCCCCCGTGGCTCTCAAGCTCAACAACGACCGGGCCTCTTTGACCGTTGCCCCGGCCTGCTGTATTTCCGGGTTCCGTGGCCGGTTACGATCCAACAAGTTTTGAAGAAAAGTGGTACGAACGCTGGGCGGGCGAAGGCGCGTTCGAGCCGTCGGCCGACGGCGAACCCTATTCGATAGTCATACCGCCTCCCAACATCACGGGGTCGCTGCACATGGGGCACGCCCTGAACAACACCCTGCAGGACATACTCGTGCGCTACCAGCGCATGAAGGGGCGTTCGGTGCTGTGGGTGCCGGGTACCGATCACGCCGGCATTGCCACCCAGAACGTGGTCGAGCGGCAGTTGCTCGAAGAGAAAATCGACCGCAATGAATTGGGCCGCGAGGGTTTCGAGGAACGGACCTGGAAGTGGAAAGCCGAGTCGGGGGGAACCATCACGCGGCAGCTGCGGCGGCTGGGCGTGTCCTGCGACTGGAGCCGCGAGCGCTTTACCCTCGACGAGGGCCTTTCGCAGGCGGTTCGCGAAGTCTTCGTGACCCTGTACGAGCGCGGGCTCATCAAGCGCGATCGCTACCTGACCAACTGGTGTCCGCGTTGTGGCACGGCGCTTTCCGACATCGAAGTAGAGCACGAAGAACGCGATGGGCACCTGTGGCATATTCGTTATCCGCTTGAGAAGGGCGACGGCGCGCTCGAGGTGGCCACCACCAGGCCCGAGACCATGCTCGGCGACACGGCGGTGGCGGTGCACCCCGACGACGAGCGTTACTCCAAGCTTATCGGCAGCGGTGTGGTGTTGCCGATTACCGGCCGCGTTATACCGGTCATTGCCGACACCTATGTTGACCGGGAGTTCGGCACAGGCGCGCTCAAGGTCACGCCAGCGCATCACCACGATGACTACGAGATGGGACGGCGCCACGATCTCGAGATGATAACGGTGATGAACAACGAGGGCTGCATGTCCGAAGAGGCCGGCGATTTTGCCGGTATGGATATTGCCAGCTGCCGCGAGGCCGTGGTGGAGAGGCTCAAGGACGAGGGCGTGCTGGTCAAGATTGACGAACACCGCCTCTCGGTGGGAACCTGCTACCGCTGCCACGAGACGGTTGAGCCCCTGCTGTCGGAGCAGTGGTTCATGGAAGTCCGCGACCTGGCCGACCGGACCCTGCAGGCACTTGACCGTGGAGAAACCCGCTTCGTGCCCGCCCACTGGGAGAAAACTTACCGCTCCTGGATGGAAAACATTCGCCCCTGGTGCGTTTCGAGGCAGCTGTGGTGGGGGCATCGTATCCCCGCCTGGTATTGCGACGGCTGCGGCGAGATCACGGTTGCACGTGAAGATCCCACGCATTGCCCGGCCTGCAAGGGTGAGCTGCGCCGGGACGAGGACGTGCTCGACACCTGGTTCTCCTCGGCCCTGTGGCCGTTCAGCACCCTGGGCTGGCCTGAGTCGAGCGAAGACCTTGCTCGTTTTTACCCGACCAGCACCCTGGTTACCGGCTTCGACATCATATTTTTCTGGGTCGCGCGCATGATGATGATGGGCCTGGCCTTCATGGACGAGGTGCCGTTCGCCGACGTGTACATCCACGCGTTGGTGAGGGATGAGCAGGGACGCAAGATGTCGAAGTCGGTGGGCAACGTGATCGACCCACTCGCGATCATCGACGAGTACGGTGCCGACGCGCTTCGTTTTACCCTGACCGCGCTCGCGGCCATGGGGAGAGATGTACGCCTGGCCGACGACCGCATAACCGGCTACCGGAACTTCATCAACAAGGTATGGAACGCGGCCCGCTTCGTTGAGATCAACCGCGGCGAAGGCGAAGCGACTTCCTGCCTGCCCGAATCGCCACGGTTGGTGGCCAATCGCTGGATACGCTCGCGGCTGGCGGCGGCGGTGCGCGAGGTGGAGGAAGCGCTTGACAGCTACAGGTTCAACGACGTTGCGTCGGCCTTGTACCGCTTTACCTGGCACGAGTTCTGCGACTGGTACATCGAGATATCCAAGGTGCTGCTGGCGGGTGACGAGGCCGACCGGGCGGAGACCTCGGCAACCTTGAACGGTGTTTTTGAGCAGGTGCTACGCCTGCTGCACCCGGTGGTTCCCTTTGTCACCGAGGAGCTGTGGCAGGGGCTGCCCGCCGACGGCCGTGGGAGCGCGGATTTCGTGATGCAGGCGGCGTGGCCCGAACCGCAGCCGTCCTGGGATGATCCCGAGGCCGACCACGAGATCGGTACCATCATAGAGGTCCTGAGGGCGGTGCGTAATATCCGGGCTGAAATGAACATCTCCCCCGCGGTCGAACTCGGGCTGTACCTGCAGCCGGGCGAGGTCGCGGAGCTCGTAGAGAGCAACTCGGCCTTGGTGCAAAGGCTGGGCCGGGTGGCTTCGATTACCGTGGCAGCCGACCCGCCCCCCGGCGTTGCCACCGCGGTGGCGGCTGGCTGTGAGCTTTCGGTGCCGGTGCTTGACCACGTGGACATCGGAGCCGAAGTGGACAGGCTCACCCGCGAGATTTCACGCGTGGAGAAAGACCTGCAGGTTACCGAACGCAAGCTGGCCAACGAATCGTTCATGGCCAAGGCCCCTCCCGAAGTAATCGACAAGACCCGGGCACGGGCGGATTCCGATCGGCTCGAACGCGACACGCTGCAACGCGGGCTCGAGCGCATGCGCGGCCTGGGGGATTCACCCTGAACTTTGAGCCTCCGCTGGGTGACCCCGTGGTGCTGGCGCTGCTGCGCCTGGCCTTCGAAGAAGACCTCGGCAGCGGAGACATCAGCAGCGAGGCCACGGTGCCCGTTGCTTGCGCCGCGACGGCGCTGGTGGTTGCACGGCAGCCGCTGGTGGCCGCCGGGGTATCGCTGCTCGATAGTGTTTTCTCGGTCATGGCCGAGCGCGGGCGCGCAGAAGAAGAAGCCTCAACCTTGTCGCTGCTTGAACAGGTCGCCGACGGTGCGCGGCTACAGCCGGGCGACCTGCTGTGCCGCATTGATGGTTCGGCGCGGGCGCTGCTCGCCGTCGAACGCACGCTGCTCAACCTTCTCGGTCACCTCTGCGGCGTGGCCAGCGCGACCAGCGCCGTGCTAGCCCGTGTGGAGGCGGTGTCGTCGTCCTGCCGGGTGCTCGACACCCGAAAGACCACTACCGGGCAGAGGGCGCTGGAGAAGTACGCAGTGCGTTGCGGCGGTGGGCACAACCACCGCATGGGGCTGTACGACGCGGTGTTGATCAAGGACAATCACGTAGTCGCAGCGGGCGGCGTAGGAGCAGCCGTCAGGGCGGCCACCAAGCGGGCGCCGGCCGGGGTGGTCATAGAAGTTGAGTGCGATGACCTCGGGCAGGTCGAGGAAGCTCTGCTGGCGGGCGCGAGTCACCTTCTGCTGGATAATTTTTCGCCCGCCCAGGTGAAGCTGGCGGTAAAACTCGTAGCCGGGAGGGCGCGGCTGGAGGCTTCGGGTGGTCTCGGGCTGGACGACGTGGCCGACTACGCTGCCGCCGGGGCCGACGACCTGTCAGTGGGCGCGCTCACTCACTCGGTCAAGCAGGCTGACCTGTCAATGGAACTGGAAATCAAGACGGGCGACGAATGAAAGGCGACGATCTCGTGCTGGCCGCGCTCCGTGAAGCCGAGGGCTTTCTTTCAGGTCAACAACTCGGTGGCGATCTAGGCATGAGCAGGGCCGCCGTATGGAAACACGTGGCGGCGCTCAGGAAAGCCGGCTGCCGTATCGAGAGTCGCCCCGGGCTGGGCTACCGGCTGCTGCAATCACCCGAACGCTTGCAGGCCGTCGACGTTACTTCGCGCTTGACGTGCCGCGTGTTCGGGCGCGAGCTGCTGTGCCTGTCTTGCACGGGTTCGACCAACGACGAACTTCGTCGCCTGGCTCGCGAGGGGAGGGCCGAGGGCCTGGCCGTTGTTGCCGATGAGCAGACAGCCGGGCGTGGGCGCCTGGGCAGGCAGTGGGTGTCGACGGCCGGGGTCAACCTCTACCTGTCGTTGCTGTTGCGGCCGGGCGTTGCCCCGGCCGAGGCTCCGCAGCTGGCCCTGCTGGCCGCAGTGGCGGTGGCCCTGGGCCTCGAAAACCTCGGCCTCGAGCCCGAAATCAAGTGGCCTAACGACGTACTGCTCAAGGGGGCAAAAGTCTGTGGTATTCTCACCGAGATGGAGGCAGAGGCCGACCGCGTGGATTTTGTCGTGGTGGGGGTGGGCGTCAACCTCAACAGCCGGGCTTCTGATTTTCCACCCGAGCTGCAGGACAAGGCTACCTCGGTGCTCATGCACAGCGGTGCGAAGGTTGACCGGGCGGCCTTTCTCGCCGACCTGCTGTCGCGCTTTGAGCTGCTCTACGAGCAGTACACTGCAGGTGGTTTCGCTGCCATCCGCGGCCAGTGGGAGATGCGCTGCGTCATGATCGGCCGCAAAATAAACGTCAATGCAGGGGGCCGTATCATTGGCGGAATCTGCGAGGGTATTGACACGGATGGTGCACTTCTGGTCAAAGGTAGGAAGGACGAGCCTGTGCAGCGTGTGCTGGCAGGGGATGTCACGGTGCTGGATGGCTATATGAAGGCAGGGAATTGAGATGACTCCGGGTACGAGCGGCGACCAACTATTGATGGCCATCGACGTGGGCAACACCCACACGGTCATTGGTTTGTACCGCGGCGCAGCGCTGGAAAAACACTGGAGGATCGTCACCGAGGCCGAACGTACTGCCGACGAATACGGCATGCTCTTCTGGAACCTGTTCCAGGCATCGGGCATGGAGTCTCCAGGAATCGCCGAGGTAATTCTCTCGAGCGTGGTTCCCCCGATGACCGGCGTCGTCGTGTCCCTGTGTCGCGATTACTTTCACGCCGACCCATTGGTGGTCGGGCCCGGCGTAAAAACCGGGATGCCCATACTCTACGACAACCCCAGGGAAGTGGGCGCCGACCGTATCGCCAACGCCGTGGCCGGTTATGAGCGCAGCGGCGGAGCGACCATAGTCGTCGACTTCGGAACCGCCACGACCCTCGACTACGTGACCGCCGACGGCGAGTACGTGGGCGGCGTCATCACCCCCGGCATCGGTATAAGCCTCGACGCACTTTACCAGCGCACGGCCAAACTGCCCCGGGTTGAGCTCGTCAAACCGCGCCGTGTTGTCGGGCGCAGCACGGTCAACGCCATACAATCAGGCGTCGTCTACGGCTATGTCGAAATGGTGGACGGACTCGTCCGTCACGTCATAAGGGACGAAGAACTCGGAGACGTCTACGTCGTCGCGACGGGAGGGCTGGCTTCGCTCATCGCCGCCGAGTCGTCGACCATTCGCGAGGTAGACGAGTTTCTCACTCTCGACGGACTCAGAATCATCAACGAAAGAACCCGGGGTGACATGGGTTAAAACGCGGGCAAAGGGGCCGGCCCGGCAGTTGTGTCATTGCAGGGCCCCGGGAGGATCACGTGGCATCTTCATCTTCAGACGTACGTACCGTTGCTATCATGGGGCAGGGGGGCACGGGGAAGACCTCGGTGGCCGACGCCCTTGTTTTTGCCGCCGGTGGCAACAACCGCCTGGGCCGGGTCGACGAAGAGAACTCCCTCTTCGATACCGAGCCCGAAGAAATCAAGCACCGTTGTTCGATTTCGGCTTCGATGTTCAACGTTGACTGGAAGAACCACGCGGTCACCATCGTCGACACCCCGGGGCAGGGTAATTTTGTGCATGAACTCAAGCCGGCGTTGCGCGGCGTTTCGGCGGCGGTAATGGTGCTCGACGCCAGCTCGGGAGCCAGTGCCGAAGCGGGACGGGTTGGTTCCTGGGCCAGCGCGGAAGGCATTCCCGTACTGGCCTTCATCAACCGCCTCGACAAGGGCGGGAGCGATTATGAAGCGCAGGCTGCGATCATCAACAACGTATTGTGTGGCAAGGCGGTGATGGTGCAGCTGCCCATGCTGGGCGATGACGGCATAACCGGCGTGGTTGATCTCCTGCGGGCGCGGGCGCTGGCCTACGACGGTGACACCGGAAATTTCAGCGAGACTGGTGTGGGCGCCGACGAACTGGGCGCCGATATGGCAGAGAAGGTTCAACTGGCCCGGAATACGCTGGTAGAAGACGCGGCCGAGTGTGATGATGAACTGCTGGAAAAATACCTGGAGAACGGTCAGCTGAGCGACGACGACCTGCTGGCGGGACTGCGGGCCGGGGTCGCGTCGGCAGCGTTGGTGCCGATGCTGTGCGGGTCGGTAGCCCGCAACCTGGGTTTTGCGCCCCTGCTTGATGCTATAGCCGACCTGCTCCCACCGCCCTGCGACGCCCAGCCGGTGGACGGCATCGACGACAAGGGCGAGGCCTGCAGTATCAGCCCCGACCCGGACGCACCCTTTGTTGCACAGGTGTTCAAGACCCTCATTGACCCCCACGCGGGTAAGCTGTCGGTGATGCGAATTCTGTCGGGCACCGCGACCTCCGACCTGCACGTGGTTAACACCTCGAAGGACAGCAAGGAGAGGCTTGGCCACCTGCTGCATGTAAATGGACGCAAGACCGAGCAGGTCGAAACCGCGGGGCCGGGTGAAATCATAGCGGTGGCCAAGCTCAAGGATACGCATACGGGCAACACCCTTGCCGACTCGACGCATCGCGTGAAAGTGCGCACGCTGGAACCGGAGCACCCCGCGATATCCTTCGCCATCACGCCCGAGAAGACCGGCGAAGAGGACAAGGCCGTGCAGGGCCTGCTGCGGGTTGCCGAAGAAGACGTATACCTGCAGGTGGAGAGGGACGAAGACACCGGCGAGATTCTTCTCTCTGGTGCCGGCCAGCTTCACGTGGAGGTGGCCTGCGAAAAGCTTGCCCGCAAGTACGGCACCTCGGTCGTTCTGCATGCACCCAAGGTTCCCTACCGCGAGACGGTGCGTAAAAAGGTAAAGGCACACGGAAGATTAAAAAAACAGACCGGTGGTCATGGCCAGTTTGCCGACTGCAGGATCGAGATAGAGCCGCAGCTATCGGGGGCCGGGTTTACTTTCGTCAACAAGGTAGTCGGCGGCGCCATTCCGCGGGGCTTTATCCCCGCTGTTGAGAAAGGTGTCAAGGAGGCCATGAAGAAGGGCACCTTGGCTGGCTTTCCCGTGGTTGATGTCAAAGTGACCCTCTACGACGGCCAGTACCACGACGTGGATTCCTCGGAAATGGCTTTCAAGATGGCTGGCAGCATGGCCTTCAAGGAGGGCGTGGAGCAGGCCAAGCCGATACTTCTGGAGCCCTTCGTGTCTCTCGTGATCAGGGTGCCCGATGAGTGCATGGGCGACGTACTCGGCGATCTGAACTCGCGCAGGGCCAAGGTTGAGGGAATGGACCAGGAGGGCAGCACCGAGGAGATCAGGGCCAAGGTGCCGCTGGCCGAAGTGCTGCGCTACCAACCCGACCTCACCAGTATGACCAGCGGGCGCGGTTCTTTTGAAATGAGCCCTTCTCACTACGAGCAGCTGCCCGACCATCTGACCAAGTCGGTGGTGACAGCTACTGGATCGGGGACGTGATCAGCATAAGGACGGCTTAAGAGACTCGGTAACAAAATTAAGTCAGGCTTCTGTCTTTTTGACTCGTGAGCAGGGCTTGGATAGGTTCGGGCGGCTGTGCGGGGCTTCGCGCGGCGCAAAACATTGCCGGACTACGAGCACATACGCGTTCCAGACCAGGGCGAGCCACTGTCGGTGGCGGCCGACGGCTCGTTGCAGGTGCCCGACAAGCCGATCATTCCCTTTATCGAGGGTGACGGCACGGGACCTGATATCTGGAAGGCCGCTGTGGGGGTATTCGACGCAGCCGTAGAGCAAACTTACGGTGGCGAACGTCGCCTTCAGTGGATGGAAGTCTTTGCCGGCGAGAAAGCCAACGGTGTTTACGGACCCGACACCTGGCTGCCCGAGGAAACCAACCAGGCCATTCGCGATTTCCGCGTGGCAATAAAGGGGCCGCTCACAACCCCGGTCGGCGGCGGAATACGCTCGATCAACGTGGCGCTCAGGCAGATACACGATCTGTACTCCTGCGTGCGCCCGGTCAGGTGGTTCCAGGGGGTGCCGGCGCCCGTAAAGGAACCCGGCCTGCTCGACATAGTGCTGTTCAGGGAAAACACCGAGGACGTGTACTCCGGGCTGGAGTTCAGCGAGGGATCCGACGATGCCGGGAAAATAATCAGCCTGGTCGAAGAGCTCACGGGCCGTAAATTGAGGCCCGACTCGGGCGTCGGCATCAAGCCGGTTTCGCGTACGGCCACGCGGCGCCTGGTACGCGCGGCGCTACGCTACGCCCTCGAGAAGAACAGGAAATCCGTGACCCTGGTGCACAAGGGGAACATCCAGAAATTCACCGAGGGAGCGTTTCGCGACTGGGGCTACGAGCTGGCCGTCGAAGAGTTTCGCGACCATGTGATCACCGAACAGGAGATGTGGGACAACCACGACGGCAAATGCCCCGAGGGCAAGCTGCTGGTCCAGGACCGCATAGCCGACGCGATGTTCCAACAGCTCTTGCTCAGGCCCGACGAGTACGACGTCATAGCGACGACCAATTTGAACGGGGATTACCTGTCTGACGCGGCAGCCGCGCAGGTGGGCGGGCTGGGCCTCGCCCCTGGCGCGAACATAGGCGACGGCGTTGCCGTGTTCGAAGCGACCCACGGCACCGCCCCCAAGTACGCCGGCCAGGACAAGGTAAACCCCGGCTCAGTGATCCTGTCGGGCGTGCTGATGCTCGAGTACCTCGGCTGGGACGAGGCGGCGCGCAACATCACTGTGGCGATAGAAAAAACAATAGGCGACGGCGACGTAACCTACGACCTGCACCGGCAGATGAAGGGAGCAACCCTGAAGAGTTGTTCCGGATTTGCCGCTGCCATCATCGACAACCTCGCCAATTGAGACAGTCAATCCCGGTGGGTCGGAAATAGAGGAGAGCAACGTGGCACGTAAAAAAATTGCCCTAATAGGGGCTGGCAACATAGGGGCGACCGCGGCCCACCTGGCACTCATCAGGGGGCTGGGCGACGTGGTCCTGTTCGACGTTGTCGAAGGCATGCCGCAGGGCAAGGCGCTCGACCTCATGGAGGCCGGGCCCATAGAGCCTTTTGACGCGGCGGTGAGCGGCACCAACGACTACGGCGACATAGCGGGTGCCGATGTCTGCATCGTGACCGCCGGCCTGGCCCGGAAGCCGGGCATGAGCCGCGACGATCTGCTTACCACCAACGCGGGCATCATGACGCAGGTGAGCGAGGGCATACGCGAGAACGCCCCCGACGCACTGGTAATCATCGTTTCCAACCCGCTCGACGCCATGGTTACCCTGGCCCACCGGGTCACTGGTTTTTCCAAGGGCAAGGTCGTCGGCATGGCCGGGGTTCTGGACTCGGCGCGCTACAGGAGTTTTATAGCCGAGGAACTCCAGGTGTCGGTAGAAAGCGTGTCGGCTGTGGTCCTGGGCGGCCACGGCGACGACATGGTCCCGGTCAGGTCGAGCTGCACGGCGGGCGGTGCTCCGGTGACCGATTTTATTGCCGAGGCGAGGCTTTCCGAGATCGAGCAGCGGGTAAGGGGCGCGGGTGGCGAAGTCGTCGCGTTGCTCAAGACGGGGTCGGCCTACTACTCGCCGGCCACCGCGGCCATACGTATGGCCGAGGCCTATCTCTCCGACAAGAAAGAGATCCTTCCCTGCGCTGCCTACCTGGAGGGCGAGTACGGGTACTCGGGCTTCTACCTCGGGGTGCCGGCGCAGATCGGCGCCGGAGGTGTCGAAAAGATTATCGAGTACAAGTTGACCGCCGACGAGATTTCGCAGCTGGAGGTGTCGGCCGGGCACGTCCGCGAGCTGGTCGAAGCGCTCGACAAGATCCTGGATTCCTGAGGAAGGGGAGGTCGGGCAATGGCCATGACAGCTGACCGAAAGCATTTTCTCCTGCGGCGCCTGCACTCATTGTCGGGGCTCGCGCCGATAGGTGGATTCCTGCTGTTCCATTTCTACGAGAACGGCAAGGTGCTGCAAGGCCCCGAGGTCTGGACTGAAAGCGCGGAGGCGATCGCAGCGATCCCGCTACCCCTGTTGTTGTCTGTAGAGGTCCTGGTGCTCTACATCCCGATTCTTTTTCATGCTCTTTACGGCCTGTACATCGTCAGGACGGGTAAGCCGAATTTTTCGTCTTATCCCTACATGCATAACTACTTCTATACCCTGCAGCGCTTGAGTGGGGTGCTCGCTTTTCTGTTCATCGGCTTTCACGTTGGCTCTACCCGCCTGCGCTATTACTTCACCGGCGCACACGCGGATTTTGAGTATATGCAACAGACCATGGCCAACCCTTTGTTGCTCGGGGTCTACTTGCTCGGCGTGGTGGCATCAGTGTTTCATTTTACCAACGGTGTGTGGGGCTTTTCTGTCACCTGGGGGATTACCGTGGGCCCGCGGGCCCAGCGCGTACTGCACGCTGCGTGCATGGCTGTTTTTGCCGGGATGTCGCTGCTGGGCGTAAACATTCTCCTGGCCTTCAAGGGATGAGGAGAGACGACGGTGGCTGAACAGAGACTTATCGTCGTCGGCGGCGGGCTCGCGGGTTTGATGGCTACCATCAAGATCGCAGAAGCCGGTGTCGGCGTGGACCTTTTCTCGGTAGTGCCGGTCAAGCGCAGCCACTCGGTCTGTGCCCAGGGCGGCATCAACGCGGCGGTCAACCTCAAGGGTGAAGGCGACTCGCCGGCTATTCACTTTGACGACACCGTTTATGGCGGCGATTTTCTCGCCAACCAGACCCCGGTGCGCAACATGTGCGACAAGGCGCCCGAGATCATTTACCTGCTCGACCGCATGGGCGTGCCGTTCAGTCGCACGCCGGAGGGCAACCTCGATTTCAGGCGCTTCGGTGGCACCAAGCATCACCGCACCGCGTTTGCCGGAGCGACCACCGGTCAGCAACTGCTATACGCGCTCGACGAGCAGGTTCGCCGTTACGAGGCTGAAGGCCTGGTGCGCAAGTTTGAGAACTGGGAGTTCCTTTCGGCCGTAGTCAACGAGGCTGGCACCTGTACGGGCATAACAGCCCTGGACCTGCTCAGTATGCAGATCGAAGTGTTCGAAGCGCCGTCCGTGCTGTTGGCTACCGGTGGCCCGGGCATTGTCTACGGTCGTTCGACAAACTCCATGGTAAACACTGGTACGGCGGCTGCCGCCGTTTACCGACAAGGCGCGAGTTACGCCAACGGCGAGTTCATACAGGTACACCCGACCGCGATTCCCGGACAGGACAAGCTGCGGCTTATCTCCGAGTCGGTGCGCGGGGAGGGCGGCCGGGTGTGGACCGTTCGCGACGGCAAGCCCTGGTACTTCCTCGAAGAATGGTACCCGGCTTACGGCAACCTCGTGCCGCGTGACATAGCCAGCCGGGCGATCCACAAGGTGGTCTTCGAGCACGGTATAAAGATTGACGACCAGAACTGCGTGTACCTCGATGTTACGCACCTCGACCCCGATATGCTCACTCGAAAACTGGGTGGTGTGCTCGAGATCTACGAAAAGTTCATGGGCATCGACCCGCGTTATACACCCATGAAGGTGTTTCCCGCTATGCACTATTCGATGGGTGGCCTGTGGGTCGACGCGGAGCAGAAAACCGATATCCCTGGTCTCTTTGCCGCCGGCGAGTGCGAGTACCAGTACCACGGTGCGAACAGGCTGGGCGCCAACTCGCTGCTCTCGTGCATCTACGGGGGCATGCTCGTCGGTCCCAACATGCTCGCCCGCTCGGCCGATACCGAGGGGGAGGGAGGCAGCGCGGCTGCCGACGAGAAAGCCCGCATGGAAAACCATTTTGCCAAACTGAGGTCCATGGACGGCACCGAGAACGCCTACGCGTTGTGGAACGAGCTGGGTGATTGGATGACCCGGAACGTGACAGTGGAGCGCCACAACGATCGCCTCAAGGAAACCGACGACAAGCTGCAGGAACTCATGGAACGATGGCAGAACATCGGCATGAACGATCACGGCCAGCGCGCTAACCAGGAGTTGAGCTTTACCAACCAGCTGTGGAACATGCTCGAACTTGCCCGGGTCATCACGCTGGGCGCGCTTGCCCGCGATGAGAGTCGGGGCGCGCATTTTAAGCCGGACTTTCCGGAACGCGACGACGAGAACTTTCTCAAGACCACCAAGGCGACGTGGACCGCCGACGGACCGCAATTGGATTACGAGGACGTGGAGACCGAGCACATCGTGCCGCGACCCCGCGTTTACAACGTGGATATCCGCTGAGGGGATGGGCATGGCTGACGAACAGAACCACGAACTTAACAAGGCCGAACCTAAGAAGATCGAGATCCGGGTGCGTCGACAGGACGGCCCCGGCGGCGACGCTTCCTGGGAGGAGTTTTCGCTTCCGTGGAAGGCCCAGCACAACGTTATATCGTTGTTGATGGCCATACAGGCCGAACCCGTCAACGCGGCTGGACAGGCCACGCGGCCGGTGGTCTGGGACTGCAACTGCCTCGAAGAGGTCTGCGGTGCCTGCACAATGATCGTTAACGGGCGCGTGCGGCAGGCCTGCACGGCGTTGGCAGATGATCTCGAGCAACCGATACAGCTCGAACCCATGTCCAAGTTTCCGGTTCTGCGTGACCTCTCGGTAGACCGTTCGAGGATGTTCGAAAAACTCAAGGACGTTCACGCCTGGGTACAACTCGACGGTAGCCACGACCTCGGCCCGGGCCCGCGCCAGTCTGCGGCCACCCAGGAGCAGACCTACGCCTTCTCGCGCTGCATGACCTGCGGCTGCTGCCTGGAGGCCTGCCCCCAGTACAACGACGATTCGGAGTTCATGGGTGCCAACGCGCTCGGGCAGGTATTCCTGTTTAACTTGAACCCCATCGGCGCCGTCCAGTCGGAGGAAAGGCTGGATACCATCATGGGCCGCGGCGGTTTGTCTGATTGCGGCAACGCGCAGAACTGTGTCGAAGCCTGTCCCAAGGATATACCGCTGACTAAAGCTATAGCCTCGCTGGGACGCGACGTGACCGTGAAGTCACTGCGCGATCTGCTCGGGCGCTAGGCCGGTAAGAAAGCAGCGGAGAGGAAGCAGAAAGGATGAACGTACACGAATACCAGGGCAAGGAACTGCTCGCACGCTACGGCGTGGCCGTGCCCACGGGCAAGGTCGCCGGCAGCGCACAAGAGGCTCGCGAAGCGGCGGCTGCACTGGGAAGCGAAGTGCTGGTCGTAAAGGCGCAGATCCACGCCGGTGGACGCGGTGCTGGAGCGGTCGTGGACAACGCCGAAGAAGCTGGCCGGTTGTTTGCCGATCACCTGGAGAAGGAAGGGCTCCCGGCCCACGATCTCTCCGGCGGAGTGCGCCTGGTCCGCTCCGCAGATGAGGCCGCTGACGCGGCCGAGGGTATGCTTGGTAAGCTGCTCGTCACGAGGCAGACGGGGGCAGCGGGTCGCCGGGTGAGCCGGGTCCTGGTCGAGGAAGGCTGCGATATCGCGCGCGAACTCTATATGAGCCTGTTGCTCGATCGCGCGACCGGTAGACCCGTGATGATGGCCAGCACAGAGGGCGGTATGGAGATCGAAAAGGTCGCCGAGGAGACCCCCGGGCGAATACTGCGGCAGGAGATCGACCCCGCCGTTGGCCTGCTCGACGGGCAGGCTCGCAAGGTTGCTTTCTGGCTGGGTATACCGGCCGAGGGCGTTGCCGAGGCGGTGGTGTTCATGCAGTCGCTGTACGCTGCCTGGCTCGAAATGGACGCGACCATGATCGAAATAAACCCGCTGGTACAAACCGGCGCGGGCAAGTTGCTGGCGCTGGACGCCAAGGTGTCTTTTGATGACAACGCGCTTTTTCGCCACCCGGATATCGCGGCCCTGCGCGATGATGCCGAGGAAGACCCGAAGGAAACCTGGGCCGGTAAGTACGACCTGAGCTACATCGCGCTGGACGGAAACATTGGCTGCATGGTCAACGGCGCGGGCCTGGCCATGGCGACCATGGACATAATCCAGGCCGCCGGTGGTCGTCCGGCAAACTTTTGCGACGTCGGTGGCGGGGCCACCGCGGAGAGGGTAGCCGAGGCGTTCAAGATCATACTGTCAGACGAGAACGTGGAGGCGGTGTTTATAAATATCTTCGGCGGCATCATGAAGTGCGATGTGCTGGCCCAGGGCGTGGTGGACGCTGCCCGCGATGTCGAGATTACCGTTCCCCTGGTCGTGCGCCTCGAGGGCACCAATGTTGTCCAGGGCAAGGCCATCATCGGGGAATCGGGACTCAATATAATCGGGGCCGATGACATGGCCGATGGTGCCGCGAAAGCGGTACAGGCAGCCCAGCAGCGAGCGTGACGGAGAATCGAGGATGAGCATACTACTGGACTCAAACAGCAGGGTTGTTACCCAGGGGCTGGGTGCTACCGGCAGGTTTCACCTCAACGGCTGCCGGGAATACGGCACCTCCATGGTCGCCGGGGTCCGCCCCGGCAAGGGCGGTCAAACAGCCGAGGACACCCCGGTTTTTGATACCGTGGCCGAGGCCGTCGACAAGGAAGGAGCCAACGTATCGGTCATTTACGTGCCGCCGCCGGGAGCCGCCGACGCCATAATGGAAGCCGCAGACGCGGGCATACCACTGGTGGTATGCATCACCGAGGGCATACCGGTGGCCGACATGATACGAGTGCAGCGCTTCCTCGATGGCCGCGATACGCGCCTGATCGGCCCCAACTGTCCCGGCATCATAACTCCCGGACAGGCCAAGGTCGGTATCATGCCCGGCTACATCCACGAGCCCGGGCGCGTGGGCGTGATCTCGCGCAGCGGAACCCTGACCTACGAAGCGGTGCACCAGCTTACCCAGCTTGGCGTGGGCCAGTCGACCTGCATCGGCATTGGCGGCGACCCGATCATCGGCACCGGCTTCATAGACGCGCTCGACCTGTTCAACCGCGACCCGGACACCGACGCCGTGATGATGATCGGCGAGATCGGCGGCAACGCCGAAGAACTGGCAGCAGCCTGGGTGCAGGAGAACATGACCAAGCCGGTAGCGGCGTTTATCGCCGGTAAGACGGCACCACCCGGCAAACGCATGGGGCACGCCGGGGCTATTATCTCGGGAGGACAGGGTACTGCGGCCGACAAGGAAGCAGCGCTCGAAGCCGCCGGCATGCCGGTTGCGCCGAGTCCGGCCGAACTCGGCGTCACCCTGGTGGCGGCAATGCAACGGGCAGCCTGAAGGGCTGCGAGGAGACAGGCGTAATAAAATGAAGGAACGAACTCTTTCGATAGTAAAGCCCGACGCGGTCGCGGCGAACTCCATAGGCGGTATGCTCGGCATATTCGAAAACGGTGGCCTGCAGGTCATCGCCAGTCGAATGATCCACATGGATCGCGACAAAGCCGAGGGCTTCTACGCGGTGCACAAGGAGCGTCCGTTTTTTGGCTCGCTGGTGGACTTCATGACCGAGGGGCCCGTTCTGGTCTCGGTACTTGAGGGTGACAACGCCATAGCGAAACATCGCGAACTATTGGGCGCCACCAATCCCGAAGAGGCCGAAGAGGGGACCGTGCGAAAGCTCTACGGCACTAACATCGAGCGAAACGCCGGGCACGGTTCAGATGCCCCGGAAACAGCAGCTTTTGAAATCGGATATTTCTTCAGTAACGACGAGCTCCACTCGCGCGGCAGCTGAGCGGCGTCGCGGCCTGCGGTCGCTGACGTTGCCCGAGCTGGTCGACTGGACTGACAGGCGGGGTTTCGACTCCTACCGGGCGTCGCAGCTCGCGGGTTGGTTTTACAACCGGCCCCTCACTGCCGTCGACGACATGCACAACCTGCCGTCGGACTTGCGGCAGGCCCTCGCCGAGGACTTCGACGTGACGCTGCCCGAGCGTGCCGACTGCCATGAGTCCAGCGACGGCACCCGCAAATTGCTCGTTGGCCTGGCCGACGGAGCGCGGGTGGAGAGCGTACTTATACCTCGTGGCGAGCGCCTGACCCTGTGCTTGTCGACGCAGGTTGGCTGCGGCATGGGTTGCACCTTCTGTGCTACCGCCCGCATGGGTTTGATGCGCAACCTCGAGCCCGACGAGATCATCGGCCAGGTGCTGCTGGCACGCGAGCTGGCCGGTTCGCAGCCGGTGACCAACTACGTTTTTATGGGTATGGGCGAACCCCTGGCCAACTACGAGCGCCTGGTGGCCGCGATAGGGCTTATGACGGCACGCTGGGGGCTGGGCGTGTCACCGCGGCGGATAACCGTGTCGACCGTGGGACTGGTGCCGGCGCTGAAACGGTTGGTGACCGACACCAACGTAAACGTGGCGGTATCGCTGAACGCGACCCGCGACGAGCTGCGCGATGACATCATGCCGGTCAACCGTCGTTACCCGATTGCCGAGTTGCTGGAGGCCTGCAGGCAACTCGACCTGCCCAGGCGCAAGCGCGTGACTTTTGAGTACGTTATGCTGGCCGGCGTGAATGACTCGGACGAGGACGCCGACCGCCTCGTGTCGCTGTTCGCGCCGATGGCGGTAAAGCTTAACCTCATACCGTTCAATCCCTTCGAAGGATCCTTGTTCGAACCGCCGTCTCCCGAAAGGGTGGATGCTTTTCAGCGACGCATGTTGGACCGCGGACTGCATACAACGGTGAGGATCAGTCGCGGGCGCGATATCGCGGCTGCTTGCGGGCAGTTGGCCGCAGCGGGGAGCTGAACGCGGCTGGCGGAATTTTTCGACCGTAGAAGAGCAAACGATGAAGAGGCTGGGAGTACTGGTAAACGCGAACGCTGGGCGTGGTCGCGACGTGCAGAGCAGCATCGATGGATTGCGGCGAGTGCTTGGCGATCGCGGTCGCGTGGTGGCCACGCACAGTCCTGGCGAACTCGACGCGGCCCTCGACGGGTTTAAGGCTGAGGGACTCGACCTGCTGGCCGTGCTTGGGGGAGACGGTACTTATTCTCACCTGCTCGGCCGCCTGCTCAGTGACAGCGGACGTTGGCCCGTGCCCACGCTGCTGCCCCTGGGAGGTGGCACCATCAACAACCTCTGCCGCTCCCTTGGGGTAAGCCGCAGGGCTCCGCGCACACTACTCAAGCGGGCGTTGAAGACCCTGGGCGAGTCGGGACTCGGCCGCGTGGAAGAACTTGTCAGCATGCGTATCAACGGCGACACCCATGGTTTTACCGTGGGCGCGGGGATGGCTGCCCGTTTTCTCGACCTCTACTACCAGGCGCGCAGCCCCGGTCCGGCCAGTGCCTTGCTGCTGCTCGCCCGGCTGTTTTTTTCCAATCTCGCTTCGGGTCCACTCATCGGCGAGGTCAACCGTGGGTTCGAGGCCTCGATAGAAGCGGATGGGTTGGACCTGGGACGGCATGATTACAACCTGCTGCTGGCCTCCACGATAAGCCACGTGGGAATGGGAGTGCGGCCTTTCTGGCGGGTAAAGGGTGGGAAAAATGCCGTCCACCTGTTGGCCGGCAACGAGACACCCGGCGCGCTGCTGCTGCGCCTGCATCGTTTTCTGCTCGGAATGCCGTCAGGCATGGAGTTGATGTACGACGCTGCGTTTGACAGGCTGCGCGTGGAATTTTCGACGCCGCAGCCCTTGATGATCAACGGCGAACTGCTCCCTCCGGCCAGTGAGCTGCTGGTCGAAACAGGACCGACGGTCGCCTGCATGGTCGTCTGACAAAAATGGCGATAACAAGGCGCAGCAGCAGAACGGTTTAATAATGCTTGGTATTATTGGAGGGACGGGGCTCTACGACATGGAGGCGCTCGAGGATCGCGAAAGCGTTTCCGTCGATACGCCTTTCGGCGCGCCCTCAGACGATGTACTCACCGGAGTTCTGGCCGGTAGCAGGTTGGCATTCCTTCCCCGCCACGGACGTGGGCACAGGCTGCTGCCCTCGGAGCTTAACTCGCGGGCCAATATATGGGCGCTCAAGAAACTCGGCGTTGATTCGTTGGTTTCTGTCTCGGCGGTGGGCAGCCTGCGGGAAGACATTGCTCCGGGTGACCTGGTGCTGCCCGACCAGTTCATCGATCGTACCTGGGGCAGGGAGTCTACATTTTTCGGCGACGGACTGGTGGCCCACGTGGCCTTCGGAGACCCGGTGTGCGGGCAACTGTCGGCGAGGGTTTTCGCTGCGGCCGAGGCCGGCGGCGCCAGGGCACACCGCGGTGGCACTTACGTCTGCATACAGGGTCCCGCGTTTTCCACGCGGGCTGAGTCCCGACTGTTCAGGTCCTGGGGGGGCGACGTGGTAGGCATGACCAACCTGCCCGAGGCCCGCCTGGCACGGGAGGCAGAGCTCTGCTTCGCGACTCTTGCCTTGGCTACCGACTACGACTGTTGGCGCGAGGAAGAAGCGGCCGTCGACGCCGGCTCCATAATGGAGGTGCTCGCTGCCAACGTCACCTTGGCCCGCGACGTGGTCACCCGGGTTGCCGCTTCTTACGATCCCCGGCCTGCCTGTGATTGCCAACGCGTACTCGACACCGCACTGGTCAGTGACCGTTTGATGGTGCCCGCAGAAACGAATGAGAAACTCGCGTTGTTATTGGAGCGCGTGGACAGGGAGGCTTCATAGTGAGCAACGAAGTGTGTGTGGTGGGCTCTGTGGCCCTTGATTCGGTGGAGACGCCGGGAGGCCGGGCCGACGATCAGCTGGGCGGGTCGTGTTCGTATTTTTCGCTGGCGGCGGCCTTCTTTGCCCCGGTGAACATGGTGGGCGTGGTGGGCCGTGATTTTCCCGACGAGAAAAGGGAGTTCCTGGCCTCGCGGGGTATCAACATGGATGGTCTCGACACAGTTGACGGCGATACCTTTCGCTGGTCGGGGCGCTACCACGAAAACATGAACGTGCGTGACACGCTCGACCTGCAACTCAACGTTTTTGAGAGCTTTAATCCACGCCTTCCCGAGGCTTGCAGGAAGAGTGATTTCGTTTTCCTGGCCAACATCATTCCGTCGGTACAGGCGGGTGTTCTCGAGCAATTTGATTCGCCTCTCATCGTGGGTGCCGACACGATGGACATCTGGATAGACGACGCTCGCGAGGACCTTGAGGCGTTGTTGAAAAACGTCGACCTGCTCAGCATAAATGATTCCGAGGCCGTGCAGCTGGCGGGCGAAGCCAACGTGGTGCGCGCAGCCCGCCGCATACTCGACATGGGGCCTGATACGCTGTTGGTCAAGCGGGGCGAGTACGGTGCCCTCCAGTTTTCAGCCGACGATATATTCGCCGTGCCGGCGTTTCCGCTCGAGACCGTGGTGGATCCTACCGGAGCTGGAGATTGTTTTGCCGGCGGCCTGTTCGGCTCCCTGGCAGAGGCGGGCGAGGTCAACAGGCGGTCATTGAGGAGAGCGGTCGTGTACGGGAGCGTCGTAGCGTCTTTCGCTGTGGAAGGCTTCGGGGTCGAGGGGTTGCGGCAGGTGGAGAGAGAAGACGTCGAACGTCGTTTTCGAGAATTCATGGCCCTGACGGATTTTCACACGGAGGACTAGATATGGATTACTCGGTAGTACTCCCGGTATTCGACGAGAAGGACAATCTCGAACCCCTGCACGCGGAGTTGACGGTGGTGATGGAAGCACTGAAGTGCTCCTACGAGATCATCTACGTCGACGATGGTTCAGCGGATGGTTCGCTGGACGTACTGCGACGCTTACACGACGACGACGACCGTGTGAGAGTGATTTCCTTCAGGCGTAATTTCGGCCAGACTCCAGCCATCGCGGCAGGCTTTGACGCTTCTAAGGGCGACGTGGTCATCACCCTGGACGCAGACCTGCAGAACGACCCGGCCGATATCCCGCGCTTGCTCGAGAAGATGAAAGAGGGCCACCAGGTGGTCAGTGGCTGGCGACGAGAGCGCAAGGACACCCTGCTTCTGCGGCGCCTGCCCTCGGTGATTGCCAACGCGCTCATAAGATCTGCCACCAACGTGCGCGTTCACGACTACGGTTGCATGCTCAAGGTCTACGATGGCGACATAGCGCGGGGGCTGCGCCTCTACGGGGAGATGCACCGTTTCATTCCGGCCATGGCCTGGGATCTTGGCGCGTCGGTTGGCGAGGTGGTGGTCAACCACCGGCCCAGGGTGGCAGGAGTTTCCAAGTACGGCCTGTCGCGTGCCACCCGGGTGGTGCTCGACCTGCTTACGGTTAAATTTCTATCGGTGTTCTCGACTCGTCCGCTGCACGCGTTCGGCCTGTTCGGCTTTGCCCTGGGAGTGCCCGGCACGCTGATGCTGGGCTGGCTGGGTTTTGATCGCCTGGTTTTTGGCGTCGAACTTGCTGGTCGTCCCATCGTGATGCTGGCCATTCTGCTGGTGGTCATGGGCGTCCAGTTTGTTACCATGGGCCTGTTGGCCGAAATGCTGGCCCGCACTTACCACGAGAGCCAGTCAAAACCCGTGTACGTGGTGGCCGTGGACCTGCCGGCGGAGCAGGACGCTGGCGAAGCGGGGGGCTCGCTGACCGCGGTCAGTGGGACAGCAAAGGCCTGACGATTGGGCGCGGTATAGCCTGTTGTTGAGCGGCCCCCGGCTTGATACACTCTAGGACTCGGAGACATCGTGAAAGTAACAGTTGTAGGAACCGGATACGTCGGCCTGGTCGCGGGTACGTGCTTTGCTGAAAGTGGCAACGACGTGATCTGCGTAGACATAGACGAGGCCAAGATAGACCGCCTCCAAAGAGGCGAGGTTCCAATCTACGAACCCGGCCTCGAGGAACTCATTCGGCGCAACGTGACCGAGGGGCGTCTCTCGTTCTCCACCGACCTGGCGGGAGCGGTTCGCCACGCGCTGGTGTGTTTCATCGCTGTGGGAACCCCCCAGGGGGAGGACGGATCTTCGGACCTTCGATACGTCATCAAGGTAGCCGAAGACATAGGCGCACTGATTGACGGCTACCGCGTGGTGGTATGCAAGAGCACGGTGCCCGTGGGTACGCACTTGAAGGTACGCGAGGCAATAGAGTCGAGAACCAACCATGAGTTTGACGTAGTCTCCAACCCCGAGTTCATGAAAGAGGGCGCCGCGATCGATGACTTCCTCAAGCCCGACCGCGTGGTGGTGGGATGTGACAGCCCGCGAGCGGGCGAAATCATGACGGACCTCTATGATCCCTTCGTGCGCGGCGGTGCACCGATACTGGTTATGGACAACGCCAGCGCCGAGATGGTCAAGTACGCAGCTAACTCGTTGCTGGCGACCAAGATTTCGTTCATGAACGAAATTGCGAACCTCTGCGAAGGGGTCGGCGCCGACGTGTCGCTGGTGCGCCGTGGAGTAGGACTGGACGCGCGCCTGGGTATGAGTTTTTTATACCCCGGACTCGGCTACGGCGGTTCGTGTTTTCCCAAGGACGTACGGTCGATAATCCACACGGCAGCCGAGGCGGGCCTTGAGTTTACGCTGCTCAAGGCCGTCGATGACGTTAACAACCGTCAGAAACGAAGGTTGTTCGAGAAAATCTTTGCCTACTACGACGGCGAACTCGGCGGCAGGCACTTCGCGGTCTGGGGCCTGGCTTTCAAGCCGCGTACCGACGACATGCGTGAAGCCCCTTCGGTGGGCCTGGTAGAGGATCTTCTTGGAGCCGGCTGCACTATCAGCGTGCACGATCCCGAGGCGATGGACGTAGCGCGTGAAATATTCGGCGACCGGGTCAGCTACCACCGGCAGAATTACGAGGCGCTCGATGGTGCCGACGCGCTGCTGGTGGTCACCGAGTGGAACGAGTTCCGTCGTCCAGACTTCGAGAGAATGAGGCGTCGATTGAAAGAGCCCGTGGTATTCGATGGACGCAATCTCTGGGAACCGTCCGACATGGCTGAACTGGGATTTACTTATTTTCCCATCGGCCGTCCGGCCGTGAGCGCAGACGCCTGAACGAAGAGGGGGGACGAGCATGTCGAGAATAGTCGTAACCGGGGGGGCCGGCTTCATCGGCTCCCATTTGTGTGAGCGTAACCTCGCGGATGGTCACGAGGTGGTCGCGATCGACAACCTTCTGACCGGCGACATCGACAACATAGCCCACCTCATGGGCGACCCCGGCTTTACTTTTCAGCAGCAGGACTGCACCCACTACATCCACGTGAGCGGCCCCGTCGACGCGATCATGCACTTCGCGTCGCCGGCGAGCCCGGTGGACTACCTGGAGCTACCGATCCAGACCCTCAAGGTTGGCTCGCTGGGCACGCACAACGTGCTCGGCCTGGCCAAGGCCAAGGAGGCCCGCATCGTGGTGGCCTCCACCTCGGAGGTCTACGGCGACCCCCTGGTACACCCGCAGACGGAGGACTACTGGGGCAACGTCAATCCCATCGGCCCGCGCGGAGTGTACGACGAGGCCAAGCGTTTTCTCGAGGCCATCACGCTTGCCTATCACCGCACGCACGGGTTAGAGACCAGGATAGGGCGTATCTTCAACACCTACGGGCCTCGCATGCGCATGCGCGACGGGCGGGTGGTGCCCAACTTTATGTGCCAGGCGCTGAGGAACGAATCGATCACGGTTTACGGCGACGGCGACCAGACGCGCAGTTTCTGCTACGTCAGTGACCTCGTTGAAGGCATGGTGCGTTTATTGTGGTCGGAGGAAACAGGCCCGGTGAACCTGGGCAATCCAGCCGAGATGACCATAATGCAGTTCGCCGAGAAGATCCGAGACACGGTTGGTTCAACGGCACCCATCGTGCACGAGGAGCTGCCCGTGGATGACCCCAAGGTAAGGCAGCCCGATATAAGCAAGGCCCGCCGCGTGTTGGACTGGGAACCCGTTGTCCCGTTGGAAACAGGGCTTGAATCCACGGTTGCTTACTTTCGCGAAAAGCTAGCCGCCGGTGGAGAGCTGCCGGGCTGAAGAGCTGTCGGTCGGAAAAGCAACAGAATGATTAAATGAAAATTATCGTCACTGGCGGAGCCGGGTTCATTGGCTCTCACTTGAGCGAGGCCTGCCTGGCGGCCGGCCACGAAGTCACCATCGTCGACGACCTTTCGAGCGGGCACAGTGAAAACGTGCCTTCGGCTGCCCGCTTTGAGCAGCTCGACATCCGCTCGCCCGAAGCTGCCGCGCTGGTGATCGAAACGGCGCCCGACGTTCTCATTCACCACGCCGCGCAGATGAACGTGCGGGTGTCGGTGGACAAGCCTGCCTACGATGCCGACATAAACGTCCTTGGATTCATCAACTTGCTCGAGGCCGCACGGCAGGTGGGTACCCGGCGGGTGATTTTCGCTTCGTCGGGCGGCACCGTCTACGGCGAGCCCGAGCAGCTGCCCTGCGGTGAGGATCAGCCCCTGCTGCCGGTCTGCCCCTACGGCGTGAGCAAGCTGGCGGGCGAGCAGTATCTCTACTACTACAGCCGCTGCCACGGTATTGGCTACACCGCGCTGCGCTACGCTAATGTATACGGCCCGAGGCAGGACCCGCACGGAGAGGCGGGTGTAGTAGCGATTTTCTGTCGCAAGCTGATCGCGGGTGATGATCCGGTGATATACGGCGACGGCGAGCAGACCAGGGACTACGTTTACGTGGGTGACGTGGTGCGTGCCAACATGGCGGCCATCGAAAAGAACCATGACGGCGGCATCAACATAGGCACCGGCAAGGAAACCAGCGTCAACTACCTCGCCGAGAGGATGATAGCCTCGCTGGGCTCTGACAACACGCCCAGGCGCGAGGACGCCCGCCCGGGGGAGGTCCAGCGTTCGGCGCTCGACGTGACCCTCGCCGGTAAGGTGCTGGACTGGGAGCCCCTGACCTCGCTCGATGAGGGACTCGCGGCGACGATAGAGTTCTTTCGCTCGCGTTCTTAGGCGACACCCCGTATTTATTCTCTGGCCCCGCCGTACTCTCGCGCTCGATGAAAGAATCTCACATACGAAACTTCTGCATCGTGGCCCACATAGACCACGGTAAGTCGACGCTGGCGGACCGCTTGCTCGAGGCTACGGGCACCGTCGCCGAGCGCGATATGTCGGAACAGCTGCTCGACGACATGGAGCTGGAGCGCGAACGGGGCATAACCATAAAGGCCCGCGCGGTGCGCATGAACTGGGTTGCGGCCAATGGCGAGGAGTACGAGTTCAACCTGATTGATACTCCGGGGCATGTAGATTTCAGCTACGAGGTGTCGCGGTCGCTGGCCGCCTGCGAGGGCGCGCTGCTGGTGGTCGATGCGACCCAGGGAGTCGAGGCCCAGACACTCGCCAATGCCTACCTTGCCATAGACCACGACCTTGAAGTGATGCCCGTGCTCAACAAGATAGACCTCGTGAGCGCGGAACCGGCGCGGGTCAAAGAAGAAATTGAAGAAGTTGTCGGGCTTGATACCTCGGACGCGCTCGAGATAAGCGCCAAGACCGGCGTGGGAGTACCGGCACTGCTGCAGGCTATCGTCGACCGTGTGCCGCCACCGAAAAAGGGCAGGGCCAAGCTCCGCGGGCTTCTCTTTGACAGTTGGTTCGACCCCTACCACGGCGCGATGATCATCTTGCGTATCTTCGATGGGCGCCTCCGCAAGGGCGACCGCGTGAGGCTGATGCGGCAAGGTGGGGTCCACGAAATCACCAAGGTTGGCGTATTCGCACCCGAGGCCGTTGACGTTGATTCGTTGGGGCCGGGCGAAGTCGGATTCGTGGCCGCGGGGATAAAGGATATCCACGAAGCCCGGGTTGGTGACACCATAACCCATCGGGACGATCCCTGTGAGGCCGCGCTCGAGGGCTTCGTCGCGGTCAAGCCGATGGTATTTGTCGGGCTCTACCCCGTAGACAGTAACCAGTACGAAGCGTTGCGTGACGCGATCGAGAAACTCAAGCTCAATGACTCTTCGTTCTCGAGTGAACCCGAGACATCAGCCGCGCTGGGTTTTGGTTTTCGATGCGGTTTTCTCGGGCTGCTGCATATCGAGATTACCCAGGAGCGGCTGGAGAGGGAATTCGGCCTCGAGCTGGTTACCACCGCACCCACGGTTGCCTACCTCGTTACCCGCAAGGATGGCAGTACGCTGACCATAGATAGTCCTGCGCAGCTGCCCGATCCCGTGGACGTGGAGAACATCGCCGAGCCGTGGATTGCTGCGACCATACATGTACCGGCCGACCACCTCGGCGGGGTGCTGGGGTTGTGCGAGGATCGCCGCGGCGTTCAGTCGGGTATGGACATACACGGCGGTAACCGGGCCGTGGTTCGCTACGACCTGCCCATGGCCGAGGTGGTGTACGATTTTTACGACCGACTGAAATCAGTGTCCCGCGGCTATGCGTCGCTGGACTACGAGCCGCTGGATTTCAGGGTTTCCAAGCTCGGCAGGCTCGATCTGCTACTCAATGGCGAGAGGGTGGACGCCCTGTCAGTCATATGTCACTCCGACCGTGCGTATCGTCTGGGCAAGGAGCTGGCCCTCAAGCTCAAGAAGATTATCCCCAGGCAGATGTACGAAGTTGTTATACAGGCGGCGACCGGCAGTCGCGTAATAGCGAGGGAAACCGTGAAGGCCCTGCGTAAAAATGTGACCGCTAAGTGTTACGGCGGCGACATAACCCGCAAGCGCAAGTTGCTTGAGAAGCAGAAAGAAGGGAAAAAGAGAATGAAGCAGGTTGGCAGGGTAGAGATTCCGCAGGAGGCTTTTCTCGCGGTGCTCAAGATCGACGGATAGGACTGGGCGTGTCTTCCAGAAAAGATAAAACCGAAACGGAAGCCGCGAAACCTGCCGCGTGGCGCGAGTATGCCGAGGCGCTGCTGGTCGCGGTACTGCTGGCGTTCTTCATCCGCAGCTTCGTCGTTCAGGCCTTCAAGATTCCCAGCGGCTCGATGCTGCCGACCCTGGAGATTGGCGACCACCTACTGGTGAACAAGTTTCTCTATGGGATACGGGTTCCTTTTATCGGCGGCCGTATCCTCGACTTCAAGGATCCCGAGCGCAACGACGTCGTGGTGTTTATATACCCGCGTGATCGCTCCAAGGATTTTATAAAGCGAGTTGTCGCCCTTGGCGGGGACACCATCGAAGTGCGCAACAAGCGCTTGTTCATCAACGGCGAGAGAGCAGAGGACCCTTTTGGTGTCTACGGTCCTGACATCATATCGCGACGCCGCGGCCCGCGAGACAATTTCGGGCCGTTCACGGTTCCCGAGGGCGAAGTGTTCGTGATGGGCGACAACCGTGACGCCAGCCACGACAGCCGTTTCTGGGGTACCGTGCCCGTCACAGAGATCCTGGGAAAAGCCTTCGTGCTCTACTGGTCCTGGGACGCACATGCTTTCAGCCCCCGTTGGTCGCGCATAGGCGACCGTATCCCCTGAGTTGGTCCGTCACCCGCTGCGCCGGGTGGTCTTTTTGACATGCCGCGGCGCTGGCGGTAACCATGCGGACGCCTTTTAATCCGGTCCCGCGAGGCCGGCAAGGGTGGCCATGAAAGCAGCAACTACGTTTTATCTGACCGCGGGTGCGTTCGCGCATCCGATCAAGGGCTCGCCCCGGGGTATTTTTACCTGCGGGGCTTTTGTTTGTGGGCCGCGATGGGGCCTCGCACTGTGAGCGCCAGGCCGGTGCTCGATTCGGGTAGCGTGGGACGCGTGCTGTTGCGCATCGCCCACGAAATTCTCGAACGCAACGGAGGCGCTGACCTGGCCCTGGTAGGTATCCGGACCACCGGCGTGCCACTGGCCGGCAGGCTGGCCGCTACCATGAAATCGATTGAGGGGCGCGCGCCCGACCTTGGAAGCGTGGACGTGACCATGTACCGCGATGACCAGGGCCGCCTGGGGACGGCCGCGGTTGTCGGGCAGACAGACATTCCCTTCGATATAACTGACCGCACTGTTGTGCTGGTGGACGACGTCCTGTTCACGGGGCGGACAATTCGCTCGGCGCTGGACGCGCTGATGGACTTCGGCCGCCCCGCGGCCGTGCAGTTGGCCGTGCTGGTAGACCGCGGACACCGAGAGCTGCCGATACGTGCCGACTACGTCGGCAAAAACATCCCTACGTCGATAGACCAGACGGTGCAGGTACGCCTCGCCGAGCTCGATGGTGAAGACGCGGTCTACCTGGAGGGAGACTGATATGGCACAGGAAGTCAGGCATCTGCTGGGTATGGAAGGCTTATCGTCCGAGGACATTACGCTCTTGCTCGACACGGCGGAGTCGCTCGCCGAAGTCTGCGAACGCGACGTCAAAAAAGTGCCCACGCTCAGGGGCAAGACGGTGGTCAACCTGTTCCTCGAGAACAGCACGCGCACGCGAATTTCGTTTGAGATCGCGGCCAAGAGATTGTCCGCCGATTCGATAAACATATCTGGCTCGGGTTCGAGCATGTCCAAGGGGGAAACCCTGGCCGACACGGCGCGAAACCTGGCTGCCATGGCGCCCGACGCGATAGTGGTACGCCATCCGTCCGCCGGAGCCGCGCGCCTTCTCGCCGACATAGTGGGTTGCCACATCATCAACGCCGGCGACGGCAGTCATGAGCACCCCACACAGGCGCTGCTGGATATACTCACCATAAGGCAGCACAAGCCCCGACTGGCCGGCCTCAAGGTGGCCATAGTCGGCGATATCCTGCACTCGCGTGTCGCGCGGTCCAACCTCTTTGCGCTGCGTACGCTGGGTGCAGAGTTGCGACTCGCGGGTCCACCTACACTGCTGCCTCGGGCCTTCGAGCAGTTCGGGGCGAGTATTCATTACGACCTCACCGAGGCGGTAGAAGGGGCCGACGTCATCATGATGCTCAGGGTTCAACGCGAGCGGCAGGAAGGGAATTACTTTCCTGATCTCGATGAGTATGCGCGGTACTTCTGCCTCACCGAGGAGGTAGTGAGCCGCGCCGCCGACGACGTAATCATCTTGCATCCCGGGCCGATGAATCGCGGCATAGAGATCTCCAGCGGTGTGGCCGACGGTCCCTGGTCGGTGATGATGAACCAGGTTACGAACGGGGTGGCCCTGCGTATGGCGGTGCTTTACCAGCTTATCGTTCCGGGTGCCGACGGTATAAGGGGCAGCGAGACGGACGAGGCGACTGGCGTGCGGGGAAGCGGCGACTCGGTGTTGCCGCCAAGACAGGCGGGCGGTGCATCCGGGGGAGGGGCCTGATGGGCACTGACGAGAAATTGCTGGTACGCGGGGGACGGCTTCTTGACCCGGCCTCGGGTCGCGACGAGCCGGCCGACCTGCTGATCGAGGACGGAAAAATAGCCGGCAGTGCCGCCCCGGGCTCGATTGAGGCCAACGGCCACCGGGTGATAGACGCCGAGGGCAAGATCGTTTGTCCCGGTTTTATCGATATCCACGTGCATTTGAGGGAGCCCGGCTACGAGTACCGCGAGACGGTGGCTTCGGGCTGCAGGTCGGCTGTGACCGGCGGCGTGACCTCGGTGGCGTGCATGGCCAACACCAAGCCAGTGAACGACAACGCGGCCGTCACCCGGCTGATACTTGATCGGGCCCGCGAGACGGGCCTCGCAAACGTGTTCCCCATAGGCGCGGTTTCGGTGGGCCTGCAGGGCAAGGAGCTGGCCCGGGCGGGCGAAATGCACGAAGCCGGCTGCGTGGCTCTTTCTGACGACGGTATGCCGGTAATGAACTCGGGCTTGATGAGGCGCGCCCTGGAGTACTCGAGCATGTTCGGCATTCCGGTCATCGCCCACGAAGAAGACTGCGCGCTCACCGAGGGCGGCGTGATGAACGAGGGCTTGACCTCGGTACGCCTGGGGCTGGGAGGTATGCCGGCCGCGGCCGAGTCGGGCATGGTGGCGCGCGATATCGAGCTCTTACGCATGACGGGAGGGCACCTTCACATAGCCCACGTATCAACTGCCGAATCAGTGGCTATGATACGCGAAGCGCGGCGGCAGGGGCTGAATATAAGTTCGGAAGTAACTCCGCACCACTTCATGCTTGACGAGACAGCGGTCGAGGGCTACGAGACGCGCGCCAAGATGAACCCACCCCTGCGCACCAGTCGCGACATCGAGGCCCTGCGCGAAGGCCTCGCCGACGGCACCTTCGATTGCATAGCCACCGATCATGCCCCTCATCATCGGGACGAGAAAGCCCTGGAAATGGACAGCGCACCCTTTGGCATAGTGGGCCTCGAGACACTGTTGCCGCTTTCGCTGTCGCTTGTGCGCGATGGGGTGATAGACCTCAACCGCATGATCGAACTGATGACCGCGGGGCCCGACCGCGTGATAGGCGTGGACAGGGGAACCCTGGCCGTGGGTGCGCCCGCCGACGTGACCGTGTTTGATCCCGAGAGGGAGTGGACCTTCAGCGCGATTGAAGCCAGTTCGGCTGCGAGCAACAGCCCGTTTGACGGGTGGAAAATGACCGGACGAGCCGAGTACACGGTGGTAGCGGGAAAAGTGGTCTGGGATAGCGAACAAGAAGGAGCAGGAAAGTGAGCGAGCGGGCGACGCTGGCCTTGGCCGACGGCCGGGTGTTTTACGGAAAATCGTTCGGCGCGCCCGGAAAGCGCGACGGCGAGGTGGTTTTCAATACCTCGATGGCTGGCTACCAGGAGATCATCACCGATCCGAGTTACGCGGGCCAGATAGTGGTCATGACCTGCACCGAGATCGGCAACGTGGGCGTGAACCCCGAAGACGACGAGAGTTTCGGTGTCCGCCTGTCCGGGTTTGCCGTGAGGGAATACTGGAGTACTCCGAGCAACTGGCGGTCGGTGCAGTCGCTTGGCGACTGGATGCTGGAGCGGGAGATCGTCGGTATCCACGACATCGATACCCGCGCACTGGTGAGACACATCCGCGATCACGGCGCCCAGCAGGGAGTCATTGCCAGTGGCGAAGTAGACGAGCGCGCCCTGGTGGAAGAGGCCGCGGCCTTGCCACCCATGGAAGGCCAGGATCTCGCCAGCGTGGTGACCTGCGCGCAACCCTATTCCTGGCGACGGGGAACGTGGTCTCTGGCCGACGGACACGCCAATCCCAGTCTAGAAGGTCCACTGGTCGCTGTCCTCGACTTCGGCGTTAAGCTCAACATCCTGCGCAACCTCTGCGACCTGGGTTGTCGGGTGGCGGTGCTTCCCTCGGGCAGTGATGCCGAGAGCGTGCGAGCGTTGAACCCCGACGGCCTGTTCCTGAGCAACGGGCCGGGTGACCCCGACGCCGTCGAAGGAGCGGTGGAGTTGGTGAGGCAGCTGCTGCCCGACTATCCGACCTTCGGCATCTGCCTGGGCCACCAGGTGCTCGCACTTGCCCTGGGCGCAAAGACTTACAAGATGAAGTTCGGCCATCACGGTGGCAACCAACCGGTGCAGGAAATAGACACGGGCGTCATCGACATTACTTCGCAGAACCACGGCTTCGCGGTGGACGCTGATTCGCTTCCGGACACAGCAAGGGTGACCCACATCAATCTAAACGACGGGACGGTGGAGGGGCTCGCGCATCGCGGGCTCCCGGTATTCAGCGTGCAATATCACCCCGAGTCATCGCCCGGCCCGCACGAGGCGCGCCACTTGTTCGATCGTTTTATTGACAGCATGGCGATCGGCACGTCGGCGGCTGCGACCGAGGGCCTGTTGCAACGCGATCTCGTGGCAGGGAGGGGCTGAAGGTGCCGCGACGCGATGACATCTCGACGGTGATGATAATAGGGGCCGGCCCCATAGTGATTGGCCAGGCCTGCGAATTTGATTACTCGGGCACCCAGGCCTGCAAGGCGCTCAAGGAGGAGGGCTACCGGGTCGTCCTCATCAACTCCAACCCCGCCACCGTCATGACCGACCCCGGCTTTGCGGATCGCACCTACATAGAACCGGTTTCACTCGAGGCTGCGACTGCGATCATTGAAATCGAACGTCCGGACGCGATCCTGCCCACCATGGGAGGGCAGACCGCGCTCAACCTCGCCATTGAACTAGACGCTGCCGGCGTGTTTGAACGCTACGGGGTCGAAATGATAGGCGCGGGCATAGCGGCGGTGCGTAAGGCCGAGGACCGCGATCAATTCAAGGCGGCAATGGAAAAGCTGGGGCTCGACCTGCCCGGCAGTGGCTACGCTCGTTCGGTAGAAGAGGGCCTCGCTGTTCGCCGCGAGCTGGGCCTGCCCCTCATTCTCAGGCCGTCACGTACGCTGGGCGGCAGTGGTGCCGACATTGCCTACGGCGATGACGATTTTGAAACCAAGCTGCGCGCGGCCCTCGACGCGTCGCCGGTTGGGGAGTGCCTGGTGGAAGAGTCGGTGGAGGGTTGGAAGGAGTTCGAGCTCGAAGTCATGCGCGACTCTCGCGACAATGTCGTCATTATCTGCTCCATCGAAAACTTTGACGCCATGGGTGTGCACACGGGTGACAGCATCACGGTGGCCCCGGCGCAGACGCTGACCGACAAGGAGTACCAGCTCATGCGCGACGCGTCGATCGCTATTATCCGCGAGATCGGCGTCGACACAGGCGGTTCGAACATCCAGTTCGGGGTAAACCCCCGCGACGGTCGGCTCATTATCATCGAAATGAACCCCAGGGTTTCGCGTAGTTCGGCTCTGGCCAGTAAGGCCACCGGTTTTCCGATCGCGAAGATGGCAGCCAAGCTGGCGGTGGGTTTTACCCTCGACGAGATACGCAACGACATTACCAGGGAAACCCCGGCGAGCTTTGAACCATCGATCGACTACGTCGTCACCAAGGTCCCGCGTTTTACCTTCGAGAAGTTCAAGGACGCAGACGACAGGCTCACCAGCCAGATGAAATCCGTGGGTGAGGCCATGGCCATAGGCCGAACCTTCAGGGAGAGCCTTCACAAGGCCCTGCGTTCGCTGGAGACGGGTAGCTTTGGTTTCGAGGGCAGGGACGAAGAGGACATCGAAAGCCGTATCGCCGTGGCCAACAGCCAGAGGCCCTGGTATCTAGCCGAGGCCTTGCGGCGTGGCTGGAGCGTAGAAAAAATTCACGACCTGAGCGGTATAGACCCCTGGTTTTTGCGCAACATCGAAATGATCGTTGCGGTTGAGGGCGAGTTGACGGCGGCGGGCGACAAGCTCGACCGTGACCTGCTGGCGAGGGCGAGGCGCGATGGTTTTGCCGATGCGAGGGTCGCCGCGCTGACTGGCCTGTCCGAAAAAGAAGTCGCGGCGATGCGTTCCCGCTGGGGCCTCAAGCCCGTGTACAAGACAGTGGATACCTGCGCCGCCGAGTTCGAGGCCTTTACGCCCTATCTTTACTCGACCAGCGAAGAAGAAGACGAATCTTCACCGAGTGACAGGCGCAAGATCGTCATCCTCGGCGGTGGCCCCAACCGTATAGGCCAGGGCATCGAGTTTGATTACTGCTGTGTGCACGCATCCTTCGCCCTGAAAGAGGCGGGCTACGAAACAATAATGATCAACTGCAACCCCGAGACGGTGTCCACGGACTACGACACTTCGGACAGGTTGTACTTTGAACCACTGACACACGAGGACGTGCTCGCCATCGTGCAGCGCGAGAAGCCCGATGGCGTGATAGTGCAGTTCGGTGGACAGACCCCGCTCGGCCTGGCGCGGGGCTTGGAAGCCGCCGGGGTGCCGGTGATCGGTACTTCTCCCGACTCGATAGATCTCGCCGAGGACCGCGAGCGCTTCCAGGCGCTGCTCGAAAAACTCGAACTAAAGCAGCCGCCGGGTGGCATCGCGCGCAGCGTGGACGAAGCCGAGAAGGTTGCGCTGTCACTGGGCCTGCCGGTGTTGGTCAGGCCGTCCTACGTTCTCGGCGGTCGCGGAATGCAGATCGTTTACGAGGAGAGCCAATTACGGGAATTCGCGGCTCGGGCAATGGAGAGTTCGCCGGGACATCCGCTGTTGATAGACAAGTTTCTCAACCAGGCCATCGAGGTCGATGTCGACTCGGTGTGCGACGGCGAGCGCGTAGTCATCGGCGGCATAATGGAGCACATCGAGCAAGCCGGGGTGCATTCGGGAGACAGCGCCTGCTCGCTGCCTCCGTGGTCGTTGGCCGCCGATGTCATCGAAGAGATTTCACGGCAGACCCGCCTGCTCGCCCTCGAGATAGGCGTGCTTGGCCTCATGAACGTACAGTTCGCCGTGGTGGGCAGCGAGGTGTTCATACTCGAGGTAAACCCCCGCGCGTCGCGGACCGTGCCTTTCGTGTCGAAAGCAACTGGCGTGCAGCTGGCCAAGATCGCCGCGAGGGTTATGGCTGGAGAGTCCCTGGTCGAGCTGGGTTTTACCGAGCAGGTATTACCGCCCTACGTATCGGTCAAAGAAGCAGTGTTTCCCTTTCTCAAGTTTGCTGGCGTTGATACCTTGCTGGGACCGGAGATGAAGTCGACCGGCGAAGTAATGGGCATCGCGCCTACTTTTGGCGAGGCCTTTGCCAAGGCCCAGCTCGCGGGTGGCACTCGCTTGCCCACCGCCGGCACGGCGCTGGTGAGCGTGCGTAGTGAAGACAAGGTCTTCCTCGAGCCGGTGGCAAGGAGCCTGGTCGAATCGGGCTTGGACCTCGTGGCTACTTCTGGCACGGCCGACTACCTGCGCGGTCTCGGCATAGACTGCGCAGGCATCAACAAGGTCTACGAGGGCTCCCCCCACACGGTCGATATCATTGAGGAGGGCCGTGTTCAGCTGGTGGTAAATACCTCGAGCACCCCGCAAAGCGTCAAGGATTCCTACTCGCTGAGGCGGTCGGCCCTGGAGCTCGGCGTGCCGTACTTCACTACCCCGGCCGGGGCCGCCGCGGCCGCCGATGCGATCGCCGTTCTCAAGACCAAGAGTACGCCGACGGTTTATGCGTTGCAGGACCTCCACGCGGAGCTCCCTGGACGGGGAGAAGCCGGCTGACGGTGAAACTCGAAGACTCGTTGCAGTACTTCAAGGGGGTAGGCCCCAAGCGGGCCGAGCACCTCGCCGCGTCGGGATTCCAGACTCTCGAAGATCTTCTCTATCACCTGCCGTTTCGTTACGAGGACCGCCGCGTCGTAAGCCGGGTGACCGAACTGGTGGCGGGCAGGGACGTGACCCTGGTGGGTGCGATAAGCTCGATCAAGCTCAACAGCTGGGGAGGGAGGTCGCGGCGGCAGGTACTGAGGGCCACCTTTGTTGACGAGACCGGGCGCCTGCCCCTGGTCTGGTTTCACCAAGGTGACTGGTTTCGTAAGAAGCTCGAGGGTGCATCGAGCTGGTTGGTGCACGGCAGGGTGGAGGCCTCGAAGAAAGGCCCCTTGCAGATTGTCCACCCCGAGCTCGAAGCGCTTTCCAGCGACGATGATGCCGCGGAGGCTGCCAGGGTGGTGCCCGTGTACCAGAAGCCCGGCGAGATACCCGTGGCCACCATGCGGTCGATGGTTGAGCGCGCGGTGGTAGAGTGCTCGGATCTCGCGAAGAGCGTGCTGCCGGCTCCCGTAGAAGCCGACCTGTCGCTGTTGCCCCTTGCCGATGCGCTGCGGCAGGTCCATATGCCGGGTAGCTCTATAGACCCGGTGCAGTTGGCTGCGTTTGCCACCGATGGGCACCGCCGGCTGATACTCGAGGAACTTTTTGCCCTGCAGGTTGGTGTAAACCTGCGCCGCGTGGCCCGGGAGGCCGAGACCGGCCGAGCGCTGCCCCGCGCTGACCAGCTCGTGTCAGGCTTTCTTGAGGCGCTGCCCTTCAACGCTACTTCTGCCCAGTTGAGGGTGATCGATGAGATCGCCGAGGACATGGCCAGGCCGCGCCCGATGAATCGCCTTGTGCAGGGCGACGTGGGCAGCGGTAAGACGGTGGTGGCCTTCGCAGCTGCCTTGCAGGCTGTCGATGCCGGTACTCAGGTGGCGGTGATGGCACCGACAGAGCTGTTGGCCGAGCAGCACTTTCGCACAATGGAAACCTGGGCCGTTGAGCGGGGGGTTCGCATCGAACTCCTGACCGGTAGTCTTTCTTCGGGCCGTGCCGCTGCGACGAGAGAGCGGTTGCAGGCGGGCGATGTCGACCTCGTGGTCGGGACCCACGCGCTGTTGCAGTCCGGCACCGGGTTCGCCGCATTGGGCCTGGCAGTGATCGACGAGCAGCACAGGTTCGGCGTGCTCCAGCGTGCCGTGCTCAAGGAGGCTGCCGCTGACACGCTACTGTTGTCGGCCACGCCCATTCCCCGCACGATGGCGCTTACTCTATACGGCGATGTGGACTTGTCTCTGCTCGATGAAATGCCGCCGGGGCGTAAAACGATTGTCACCCGTGTGCTTCGACAACACGACGTAGGGCATCTTTTCGAGCGTATGGCCGCGCAGATGAAGGAAGGTCGCCAGTGTTACATTGTGTACCCGCTGGTCGAAGAGTCCGAGAACGTCGATCTCGAAGACGCCAGCGGCATGGCCGAGAAACTTCGCACCGGGGTTTTTCGTGATTTTGAGGTTGGCCTGCTGCACGGACGGATGAAGGCAGACGAGAAGAACGAAGTCATGAGGGGCTTCCAACGTGGCGATATCAAAGTGCTGGTCGCGACCACGGTCATCGAGGTGGGCATAGACGTTCCCAACGCCGGCATCATGGTAGTAATGCACGCCGATCGTTTTGGCCTGGCCCAGCTGCACCAGCTCCGCGGCCGGGTGGGGCGGGACAACGAGCAGGCTTACTGCTGCCTGGTGACCGACGAGCGCCTGGGCCGGGATGCCTGGGAACGGCTCAAAGTGATGGAAAACAGCAGCGATGGTTTCGAGATAGCCGAGGCCGATCTGCGCATCAGGGGCCCCGGCGAGTACCTTGGCACCAGGCAGGCCGGGGTCCCTGCTTTCAGGGCAGCCAACCTGGCCAGGGACGAGGAACTGCTGCTGTTGGCGCGCGATAAGGCCCGGCAGTGGCTCGAGCAGGATCCGGGGCTCAGCGATCCGCGCTCGTCTGAACTACGAAAATCATTGACTAACCGCTGGGGAGACAGCCTCGCACTGGCCGAGGTCGGTTGAACCCACCCCCCTTTGAACTATAAAATCCTTTCAGCGTCTATTTAAAGAGGCGCGGGGCGGGCGAGCGGCGCTGCGGCTGGGACGGGCATTTACGGTGAACTACGATTTTAAGAGAATAGAGAGGCTCCCACCCTACGTTTTTAACGCGGTGGGTGAGCTCAAGGCCCAGGCCCGCAGCCGCGGTGAGGACATCATCGACTTCGGCATGGGCAACCCTGACCAGGGCACACCAGCGCATATCGTCGAGAAGGCCATAGAAGCCATCGCTAAACCTGCCAATCACCGTTACTCGGTTTCGAGGGGGCTGTACAAGCTGCGCCTCGCCGCCTGCGCCTGGTACAAGCGCAAGTGGGACGTTGAGCTGGACGCGGACAGCGAGATGATCTGTACCATGGGGGCCAAGGAGGGCCTGGGCCACCTCGTCTTGAGCATTGCCGGACCGGGGGACGTGGTACTGTGCCCGTCACCCACCTATCCCATACACCAGTACTCGGTGATCATTGCAGGTGCCGATCTCAGGCACGTGCCGCTCATTCCCGGGCAGGATTTTTTCGAGGCACTGACGGAGGCCATCAGGGAGACCTGGCCACGGCCGAAAGCACTGATCGTCAGTTTTCCGTCCAACCCGACCACCGAGGTGGTCGAGCTGGATTTCTTTGAAAAGCTTGTCGAGCTGGCCCGGGAGTATAATTTCCTGGTCATTCACGACAACGCTTATGCCGAACTCACCTTCGACGGCTACGAGGCCCCCAGCTTTCTGCAGGTGCCGGGTGCCCGTGAAGTGGGGGTGGAGTGCTACACGCTGTCGAAGACATACAACATGCCGGGCTGGCGCGTTGGTTTCGTGGCCGGCAACCAGCAGATGGTGGCAGCCCTGACCAGGCTCAAGTCCTACTACGACTACGGGATGTTTGCTCCCATCCAGGTAGCGGCGATACAAGCACTCAACGGGCCACAGGACTGCGTGGAAGACATCCGCCAGCTTTACAAGCAGCGGCGAGATTCGCTCTGCCGTGGGCTTTCGCGCATCGGCTGGGAGGTGCCGCCGCCGCAGGCGACCATGTTCGTGTGGGCGCACATCCCCGAGGAGTTCAGGCACCTGGGTTCGATGGAGTTTTCAAAGTACCTCCTGGCGGAGGGCAAGGTAGCCGTGTCGCCGGGCATAGGCTTTGGCCCCTACGGGGACGAGTACGTGCGCTTTGCTCTGATCGAAAACGAGCAGCGTACGCGCCAGGCCATGCGAGGAATCAAGAAGGCGCTCGACCAGGGGCCCGACAAGGCAGGGAGGGGGTCATGAAACGAGGAGTCGGCGTAGGCGTAATCGGTTACGGGACCATAGGTGCCGGTGTCGTGAGGCTGCTGCGGCAGCGTGCGAAGGCCCATGAGGACAGGCTGGGGTATCCCGTTCGACTGGCCCGCGTCGCCGACCTCGACACCAGCAGCGACCGCGGCATCAAGCTGCCCAAGGGAGTTCTCATAGACGACGCGAGGGCTCTCATCGACGACCCCTCGGTGAACGTCGTCGTTGAGCTCGTGGGCGGCGTGGAGCCAGCGCGCACTTTTATCCTCGAGGCCCTGCGCGCCGGCAAGCACGTGGTCACCGCTAACAAGGCCCTGCTCTCGGAGCACGGGGTCGCACTGTCCAGGGAAGCCGAGAAACGTGGCCTGCTTCTTGGCTTCGAAGCCAGTGTGGGCGGTGGTATTCCCATCGTCAGGACGATCAAGGAGTCACTAGCGGGCGATACCAACGAGGAGGTCTACGGCATCCTCAACGGCACGGCCAACTACATTCTCAGTGCCATGAGCGACGGCGAAGGTGAGTTCGACGAGGTACTGGCCAGGGCCCAGGCAATGGGACTTGCCGAGGCTGATCCCAGCTACGACGTTGACGGCATAGACTCGGTGCACAAGCTGGTGATCCTCGTTGGCCTGGCTTTCGGCAAAAAGATCAAGGCACGTTCGGTTCACGTGGAAGGAATACGCAGCGTGAGCAGCAAGGAGATCGCCTACGCCCGCGAGTTCGGCTACCGCGTAAAACTTCTGGCTGTCGCGCGCGATACACCGGCGGGAGTGGAGGCCAGGGTTCACCCGGCGATGGTGCCCGAGTCCCACCTGCTCGCCCAGGTGTCGGGAGCCTACAACGCGGTCTGCATCAAGGGGCGCGCACTGGGCAACTCGGTTTACTACGGGCAGGGGGCCGGCATGATGCCGACCGCCACGGCGGTGCTCGGTGATGTTCTCGAGGCCGCGCGTTCACTGCGCGATGAAAGACCGCCTTCGAGTGAGCCCTGGGGACAGCCGCTGGCCCGACTATCGTCGGCGCGGGTTATACCGATGGGGGATACCGCCCACGAACACTACCTGCGCTTGACGGTGGTGGATAAACCCGGCGCCCTGGCCCGTATATCCAGTATACTGGCAGACGAGGGTATCGGTATTGCTACCTTGTCCCAGCACGAAATCGAGACCAGGGGCGCGGTGCCGGTAGTCCTCAGGACCCACCGTTCTGCCGAGTCGGCGATGAAGCGGGCCTTGGCCAGGGTGGGGCGCCTGCGCGATAATCGCGCGAAACCGGTACTACTGAGGGTGGAAGAGGGCCTGGGCGGCCGCGAATAACAATGGCTTGGAACGGATTGGTTGATCGTTATCGCGACAGGTTGCCTGTAGGCGATGCACCCGCGGTAACCCTGCTCGAGGGGAACACTCCCTTGATCGAGGCTCCGCGGCTCGCCTCGGCTCTCGGGCTGGGCAAGGACGGCCTCGATGTCAGGGTGCTGCTCAAGTACGAGGGGCTCAACCCTACCGGCTCATTCAAGGATCGCGGCATGTGCGTGGCCATGACCGTGGCCGTTGCCCAGGGGGCCACGGCCGTCATTTGCGCGTCCACGGGCAACACCTCGGCAGCGGCCGCTGCCTACGCAGCACGAGCGGGGTTGAGCGCTTTTGTTATCGTTCCCGAGGGCAACATTGCCCTTGGTAAGCTCAGCCAGGCCGTTATCCATGGCGCCACCGTGCTGGCCGTCGATGGCAACTTTGACGATGCCTACAGGGTCGTTTCGGGCGTGGCGGAGCTTCGCGATGTAACCGTGGTGAATTCTATCAACCCCGACAGGTTGCAGGGGCAGAAAACGGCGGCGTTCGAAATATGCGAGGTGCTGGACGCTGCGCCCGATTATCACTTTCTGCCGGTGGGCAACGCGGGTAACATCACTGCCTACTGGATGGGCTACCGCGAGTACTACGAGGCGGGGATTTCTGCTGGCCTGCCGCGCATGATGGGCTTCCAGGCTGCTGGTGCTGCACCGATAGTTGAAGGCCATCCGGTGGCAGATCCCAGCACCCTGGCTTCGGCCATACGCATCGGTAACCCGGTTAGTTGGAAAAAAGCTGAGGCAGCGCGCGATGAATCGGGCGGCGTTATAGAAGCCGTCACCGACGACGAGATACTCGAAGCCTACAGCCTGCTGGCTTCAAGTGAAGGGGTGTTCGCCGAGCCGGCTTCGGCGGCTTCGGTGGCGGGCCTTCGTAAGCTCGCCCAGGAAGGCCGGATTGATGAAAAAACTACGGTAGTCTGCACACTTACGGGGCACGGTCTGAAGGACCCCGATAACGCTATAGCCGTTTGTCCGACTCCCCTGCGGGTTCCGGCAGACGTCGATAAGGCCTTGGTGGCGATGGGCCTGTAGTTCAGCCCCCCGGCTCTTCAGGCACGGAGGTCGGGCGGCTATAATAACTGTAGCCATAATTCCGGGGAACACATGGAACGTAATCTTGCACTTGAACTCGTCCGCTTGACGGAAGCTGCGGCGCTGGCGGCTGCGCGCGAAAACGGGCGCGGCGACGAGATGGCGCCCGAACGTCTCGCGGCCACGGCCATCGAGACCAACTTTTCTGCGCTGGGGGTTAAGGGCGAAATCGTCGTGGGCAGCGGCCAGGGCGGGGTGTTGGCCACGGGTTCTACCCTCGGTGAAGAGGGCGAAGAAGTAGACGTTGCCGTCAATCCCCTTGAGGGCGGAATCAGTTGTGCGCTGGGCGGCCCGAACGCAATGTCGGTTGTGGCGATAGCCAGTCGGGGCGGCTTTCTGCGGACTCCGCCTAACAGCTACATGGAAAAGATCGCCACCTCTGCCGATGGCGCCGGCGTCGTCAGCCTCGACCAGGCGCCCGCTGTTAACCTGGGTCGTCTTGCCGAGCGTAGGGGGGTGTACGTAGAAGACCTCACGGTCGTAATTCTAGATAGACCACGTCACGACGACCTCATCGAGGAAGTGAGAGCGGCCGGGGCCAGGGTCAAGCTCATACCACACGGCGACGTGGCAGCCGCCATGGCAGCGGCGGGACCGCTTGGCGAGTCAGGCGTCGACATTCTCATGGGCGAGGGCGGCGCGGCGCAGGGAGTTCTCTCGGCTGCTGCAATTCGCTGCATGGGAGGCGTGATGCAGTGCCGTTTTCGTGTGCGTGGACCGGGTGAAGCCGAGCAATTGAGACAGGCGGGGGTTAAGGATCCCGGCCGCCTGCTCGACCTTGAAGACATGGCGGGGGGAACGGTCATGTTTGCTGCCAGCGGCGTGACCGACGGCGAGTATCTCAAGGGCGTCGCGATCAGCCACTCGGTCGTCATGAGAAGCGAGAGCAGCACCATACGGCAGTTGCAGACCAGCCACCGTTTCGATTACCGTCCCGACTACTAAACTCCTCGGAACCGGCGCCTGGGCGAGGACCTTTTTCTCGCTAGCTACACGAGCGGTTCGTGGCTATAGTGCGCGCTGTTTCAGAGGTGGGTATTAAAGAAGACAGTGAGTTAACGAGTCCGTCCTGCGGCGAAGCTGGCGCGAGCCTGCTCTCGGGTATAGGGGTCCACGCCGAGTACACTGCTGACGACGTCGATGCGCCGGGCGAAGGTCCAGGCGAGTATCCGTTTACGCGCGGTATACACCGCGACATGTACCGTGGACGCACCTGGACCATGCGCCAGTTTGCTGGATTCGGTTCAGCCCGCGATACCAACCGACGTTTTCATTACCTGTTGGCCCAGGGACAGCAGGGACTTTCTACCGCTTTCGATATGCCCACCTTGATGGGCTACGACCCCGATTCTCCGCGTTCGCTGGGCGAGGTCGGCCGTGAGGGCGTTTCGGTGGCTACGATCGACGACCTGGATCTTCTGTTCGAGGGCATCGACCTGGGCGCTGTCACCACCTCGATGACGGTAAATTGTACGGCTCCGATACTGCTGGCGATGTACGTTGCCTTGGCCGATAGGCGTGGCATCCCGAGGGCCCGACTCGGTGGCACCCTGCAGAACGACATGCTCAAGGAATTCATTGCCCAGAAGGAGTGGATTTCTCCGCCCGCGCCTTCCATGCGACTGGTAACCGACGTGATCGAGTTCTGTTCGAACGAACTCCCTCGTTGGAACCCGGTGTCGATCTCGGGCTACCACATCAGGGAGGCCGGGGCGACGGCCGTGCAGGAGCTGGCATTTACCCTCGCCGACGGAATCGGTTACGTGCAGGCGGCCGTTGACAGGGGATTGGACCCCGAGGTTTTCGGCCCGCGCCTGTCCTTCTTTTTCAATGTCCACAATGACTTCCTGCAGGAGATAGCCAAGATCCGCGCGGCGCGACGCATGTGGGCTTCGATCATGCGTGACCGCTTTGGTGCCAGCAGCGACCGTGCCTGCCTCATGCGCACACACGCACAGACTTCGGGAGTTTCGCTCACCGCCCAGCAGCCGCTGAACAACGTCGCGCGCGTGGCCTTGCAGGCACTCGCCGCGGTACTGGCCGGAGTGCAATCGCTGCACACCAACTCGCTGGACGAAACCCTGGCCTTGCCCAGCGAGGAAGCCGCCACAGTGGCACTGCGTACCCAGCAGATCATAGCCGAGGAAACCGGCGTGGCGGCAACGGTAGATCCTTTTGGCGGTAGCTACGCAATGGAAGCCATGACCGACGCGATGGAAAGCGAGGCGAACGCGATAATAGAGCGCATAGACCAGGCCGGTGGAATCCTGGCCGCGGTAGAGGCCGGCTATCCACAACAGGAAATTGCTGAATCGGCCTGGAAATTTCAGAAAGCCATGGAACGGGGCGAGTATGTCACGGTGGGGGTCAACGCGTACTCCGGCGAATCAGCCGGATCGCCGGTAGAAACCCTGGACCTGGGCAGCGAAGTGGAAAAAAACCAGGTAGAGCGCGTGATCGCTACGCGGGCCTCTCGAGATGCTTCAAGGGCTGCTTCGGCACTGGCCGAGCTGGGCCAGGCTGCGCGTTCCGAGCGTAACATGATGCCCCCGATGGTCGAGGCAGTGGACGCGTGTTGTTCTATTGGGGAAATATCGGATATCTTCCGTTGCGAGTTCGGGGTCTACAGCGACCCCGCTTGGACCTGAGGAAAACGGAACGCCATTGGCAGAACGACGTCATCGCATACTTGTAGCCAAGCCCGGCCTGGACGGACACGACCGTGGGGCAAAGATAATCGCGCGAGCCCTTCGCGACGGGGGGTTCGAAGTCATTTACACGGGCTTGCACCAGACACCTGAAATGATCGCTGAGACCGCAGTGCAGGAAGACGTGGACGGCATAGGCTTGTCGATACTTTCGGGCGCTCACATGACCTTGTTCCCGCAGCTTCTCAAGGAACTCGAAAAACGCGGGGCGGGCGAAGTCGTTGTGTTCGGCGGGGGAATCGTCCCCGATTCGGATATCGAAGAATTGAAGAAAATGGGCGTCAAGGCCGTGTTCACACCGGGTGAGAGCACGGAGAACATAGTCGAATGGGTACGGGCCAACGTGGCCGACGCCGCTTAGGCGGGCCGTCCCCTCAATCAGAACGGAGGACCAAGTGTCGAGAACAGTTATCGTCAGCGCGGCGCGTACCGCGATAGGAACTTTTGGTGGAGCATTGGCTAATACCAGTGCCACTGACCTGGGTGGGCTTGCCTGCGCCGAGGCCCTGAAAAGGGCCGGTGTAGATGCCGGCGCCGTTGACGAGGTAATACTCGGCAACGTACTCGCAGCCGGGCTGGGGCTCAACCCCGCCAGGGTCGCCGCGCTCAACTCGGGCATTCCCCGGGAGGTCCCCAGCTTCGGGGTCAACAAGGCTTGTGGTTCGGGCCTCAAGGCCGTGCACCTGGCCGCGCAGTCGATCGCCTGTGGTGATGCCGAGGTGGTTGTAGCCGGTGGCATGGAAAACATGACGCTGACTCCCTATATGCTTCCCAAGGCACGCTTCGGCTATAGGCTGCAGAACGGGGCGGTCGTGGATTCGATGATCAACGACGGGCTCACCTGCCCGATAACTAATGTTCACATGGGTATCACGGCCGAGAACGTCGCCGAGAAATACGGTATTTCGCGTGAGGCCCAGGACGAGTTTGCCGCGGCCAGCCAGAATAAAGCGGGAAAGGCCCAGTCATCGGGTGCTTTTGACGACGAGATATTCGGTGTGGAGCTGGTGCAGAAGAAAGGCGAGCCGATAGTCTTTGACAAGGATGAGCACCCGCGGCCTGAGACCACTGCTGAATCCCTGGGTCGCCTGCGAGCGGCCTTCAAGCCCGACGGGGGTACGGTGACGGCGGGTAACGCGTCGGGTATCAACGACGGAGCGGCGGCGCTGGTCGTCATGTCCGAAGAACGCGCCAAGGCCGATGGGTTGGAGCCGCTGGCGGTCATACGTTCAGCAGCCTCGGCGGGCGTGGATCCGGCCATCATGGGCATGGGGCCCTGGCCCGCCAGCGAGAAGGCGCTCGAAAAAGCCGGCCTCGCCGTTGGCGATATCGGCCTGTGGGAGCTCAACGAGGCTTTCGCGGCCCAGTCGTTGGGAGTTCTGGCCGAGCTCAAGATCGACGCCGAGCTGGTCAACGTCAACGGTGGAGCGGTGGCGCTGGGACATCCCATCGGGGCCAGCGGGGCGAGGGTGCTCGTGACCCTGCTGCACGCCATGAAGAACAGGGATGTCGCGCTTGGGCTGGCCTCGTTGTGTATTGGCGGTGGACAGGGCATCGCCATGATAGTTGAGCGGGTCTGACAAACAGCCCGGCCCGCCCTCGAAGGCGGTAGCCTTTTTTGACGTGGACGGGACACTGCTGGTGTCCCAGTCGGCGACTCTCTTTATTCGTTATCTCTGGCGGGAGGGCCTGATCGGGGTTGTCGATCTCGTCCGCATGGGCTGGGGATATGTGACCTACAGGTTCGGTTTCTTCAACCTGACCCTCGCGGCTGATTTTGCTTCCAACCTGCTGCGCGGTCTCGAAGAAACCGACATCATCAAGAGGTGCCAGGCTTGGTACCAGGACGATGTTCGACAGCATTACAACCAGGCGGTGTTGGCTCGACTCAAGTGGCACCAACAGCGGGGTCATAGGGTCGTGTTACTATCGGGTGCGAGCACCTACCTGTGCGGCCTCGTGAGTGACGATATCGACGCCGACGACTACATAGCCAACGAGTTCGAGATAAGCGACGGTGTATTTACCGGGAAGGCCAAGCGCCCGTTCTGTTACGGTGAAGGCAAGCTGACGCGTGCCCGGCAGTGGGCCGACGAAGAGGGTGTAAACCTGGCGGACTGTTATTACTACGGTGACTCGATAGGGGATCTGCCGGTATTGAGCGAAGTGGCGCATCCCTGCGTCGTCAACCCCGACCCCAGGCTCAGGGTCGAAGCTCGCCGCCGGGGCTGGCAGGCCATCGACGACAGCACCCGCTGTCTACCCACCCAGTGACCCGCGAAACGCCGAACCGGGTGGTAAGCCTGGTACCCAGCCTGACGGAATCCGTCGTCTTCCTGGGCGCTGGCGAACGGCTGATCGGCCGCACACGCTACTGCGTGGAACCGGCCGGAGCCCTGGCCCACGTACCCACCCTCGGTGGAACCAAGGATCCGGCGGTGGAGGACATAGTGGCCCTGTGCCCGGACCTGGTGCTCGTGAGCGCCGAAGAAAACCGTATCGAAGATGTTGAGCGACTGTCCTCGGCGGGGCTCAGGATAGAGAACTACCATCCGCGAAGCGTTGACGACGCTGCTGCTGCGATGCAGCGGCTGGGCGAGAGCCTGGGCAGGCCAGAGCCGGCCATGGAGCTTGCGCGGAGCTGCCGAAAGGCTGCGGCGCTGGTCCGTGACGGATTTAAACGAAGAGGGGTCAGGACTTTCTGTCCCGTGTGGAGACGCCCGTGGATGACTTTTGGAAAGGCCGTGTACGTTGCTGACCTGCTCAGGACCGTGGGCTGCGAGAATATTTTTGACGATGTAGAAAGCGACTGGTTCGAGGTCTCCCTCGAGGACGTTGTCGAGCGCCGGCCGGACCTGGTCCTGCTGCCCGATGAGCCTTACGCTTTCAGCTCCGCCCACGCCGACGAACTGAGCCTGGCGGGATTAGAGCTGCCGGTCGTCTTCATAGACGGCAAGGACCTGTCGTGGTACGGGCCTCGGCTGCCCGGCGCTCTGCAGCGCCTGGCAGGCCTGGTCGCGGGGGCCGTCTGAGTGACCAGCTGCTCGAGACAGTGGGGATGCGCACAGAAACCGCACAAGGGCCATTGCTTGCGACGTCCGCTGGTTGAAAAGGTAGGGTAGTATGAGTCGAAACGAACAGCCATTTCTGAGGGTTCCCCCTCACAGCCTGGAGGCCGAGGAATCGGTCGTCGGCGGTATCCTGATTGACAACGAGGCCTTTGACCGCGTCGCTGACGTCATTACCCACGAGGATTTTTACGTCGAGCGCCTCGCGCTGATCTATTCGGCCATGGTTCATCTCAGCCACGAAGGCAGGCCTATGGACATGGTGACGGTCTCCGACGTGCTCAAGCAACGCGGATCACTGATCAAGGTGGGTGGCGTGGCTTACCTTGCCGAGCTCACTGAGAAGGTTCCTAGCGCGGCCAACGTAGAGTACTACGGCAAGATCGTGGCCGAGAAATACACAACCCGAAGGTTGATACGGGTCGCAGCCCAGATCAGCGAAGACGGCTACTCTGATCAAGGAGATACCGCCAACTTTCTCGACCAGGCCGAGCAATCAATATTCGAAGTCTCCAGTGCCGGGTTCAAATCTATTCCTGAACGCATTGACACCCTGCTGGCTGACGCGGTCGAGCGGGTCGACATGTTGCAGAATCGTGACGACGACGTGACAGGTGTTGGCAGCGGGTTTGCAGAACTCGATCGCCTGACAGCAGGATTCCAGCCTTCTGACCTGATTATCATCGCCGGCCGCCCCAGCATGGGAAAGACTGCATTCTGTCTCAACATTGCCGAGTACGCCGCCCTGGAGCGACAGACTGGCGTGGTTGTTTTCTCCATGGAGATGTCAAAGGAACAGATCGCCATGCGCATGTTGTGCTCGGCGGCAGAAATTGACCTGGGCGCCGCGCGTACCGGGCGGCTGAAGGATAGTGACTTCAAGAAGGTGGCCCTGGCGGCGGGTCGGCTCGGGACTGCCCCGATTTACATCGACGATACCGCGGGCATGACCGTTACCGAGCTGCGTGCGAAGGCCCGGCGCCTGGCGCGGACGCCGGAGTTGAATCTCGGGCTCGTCATTGTTGACTACTTGCAGCTCATGCACGGGGTAGGTGGAGAGGACAGCCGGGAGCAGGAAATATCGGCGATATCCCGGGCACTGAAGGGACTCGCAAAGGAGCTTTCCCTACCGGTCATAGCGCTTTCACAACTCAACCGGCAGGTAGAAACCAGGCAGGACAAGCGTCCGTTGATGGCCGACCTCAGGGAATCGGGAGCTATCGAGCAGGACGCCGACGTGATCGGTTTCATCTACCGGGACGAGCAGTATCACCCTGATTCGCCGGACGTGGGTACCGCCGAAGTGATAATCGGTAAACAGAGAAACGGCCCCACCGGAGTAGTGAGGGTGGCGTTCAGGAAGGAGTGCGCCCGCTTCAGTAACCTGTCGCGCAGAGATGCTCCGGCTGGTTACTACACCGAGGATGCTCAATACCCGCAATAGTAAGCCGCTTCCAGGCTACCTTCTCAGGAGGAAAGCTCAGCGAGCCACCGCCTGGCGAGCTGGCCAGGGGCACGAGCTTGTTCGAGCTCGCTGATGACCGCTGACGCTACGGCTCCGGCCGAGCGTATCGAGGGTGCGAGTTCCAGGGTGATACCGCCGATGGCGACGACCGGCAATGGACTCAGCTTGCAGACCCGGGCGAGCGCGTCGATGCCCCTCGCACTACGTACGCCCGCCTTGGTGGGGCTCTCGAAGACGGGACCGAAGGCGAGGTAGTCGGGTCTCGCATCGGCAGCTGCAGACCAGCCGCGTTCGGCCTCGGCGAGCTCGTGGCTCGAAAGGCCTATGATGGCCTCGGTGCCGAGGATGGCGCGGGCTTCCTCCACCGGCAGGTCATCCTGCCCCAGGTGTACGCCTGCTGCGCCCGAGGCCAGGGCGACGTCAACGCGGTCGTTGATGAGCAGGCTGCAACCCAACGGTTGCAGTGCCTCAACCAGTTGCGAGGCCAGTCTGCTGTAGTTCCCCGTGCCGGCGGTTTTACAGCGCAGCTGCATCAGCGTTACCCCGGCTTCGGCCAGTGCGACGGCCAGTGATAGTGAGGTAGCGCCGTCGCCGTCGTCGAGCAGGTTGACGACTGGGTAGAGACAGGCGAGTTTCAACGGGTATCAGTTCCTGTCGCCGAAAGAGCGCAGGTCAATGCCGAGGTCGGTGATTTTTTTACGCAGGGTATTCCGGTTTATACCCAGCATCCTGGCCGCGTGCAGTTGGTTTCCGCCCACTCGTTCGAGGACGACCTCTATCAGCGGTTTTTCTACCAACTCAAGGACCCGTGGGTGCAGGTCACCGGGTGGCGATTCGCCCTGACGGTCGAGATACTCGCGTAACTTGACGACCATTATTTCATCGAGCGACAACGAATGGTAGTCGTTGGTCTCGCGGCGGCCGCTGAAGGGCAGGTCTTCAGTCGTGAGTAACCGTGAAGGAGCCATGGCCGCTGCGCGCACGAGCACGTTCTCAAGTTCGCGCACGTTGCCAGGCCAGTCGTGGGCGATCAGGCTTGAGAGTGCGTCGGGAGACAGGCCGCGGATCGCGAATCCATGTTCCCGGTTGATGTTGTCCAGGAAATAGTCGACCAGGCTGGGAATGTCTTCGCTGCGCTCACGCAGGGGGGGGACGTCGATGACAACGACATTGAGCCGGTAGTACAGGTCCTCGCGAAATCGGCCCTGGCTTACGGTTTTTTTGAGAACCTGGTTGGTGGCGGCCACTATACGACAGTCGGCCGCGATGGTTTCGTGTCCACCAACGCGATTGAACTCTTTCTCCTGCAGTACGCGTAGTAACTTGGACTGGAGGGCGAGCGGCATCTCGCCGATTTCGTCGAGCAACAGCGTGCCGCCACGAGCCTGCTCGAACTTGCCCCGGCGCAGTTCGGATGCCCCTGTGAAAGCCCCTCTCTCGTGGCCGAACATCTCGCTTTCCAGCAGATCGTCGGGAATGGCACTGCAGTTCACCGCTATAAAAGGCCCCAGCCAGCGGTTGGACCAAGCGTGAATCGCCCGAGCTATACGCTCCTTCCCGGTTCCGCTCTCTCCTTGCAGGAGCACCACGGCGCTGCTGTCGGCTACCCTTCCAATGGTCTTGTAAACTTCCTGCATGGGCGGCGACTGGCCCACTATTTCGACACCCGGTTCGTGCTGGGAGCGCTCGCGGTTGCGCAGACTGTCGAGTTCGGACTGCAGGGCGCGTCGCTGCATTACGTTGCGGGTGAGCAGGCGAATCTTGTCAAGGTCAAAGGGCTTGGTTACGTACTCGTAGGCGCCGGCTCGGGTTGCCTCGATGGCGTTGGCCACTGTCGCCCGCCCGGTGATGATGACAACCGCGAGGTCGGATTCTCTCTCGACAATTTTTGCCAGCACGTCGAAGCCGTCGATACCGGGCAGGTTTATGTCGATAAAGGCTATGTCGAACGAAGTTTCGAGTATCGCGGCGAGGCCGCTTTCGCCGTCACCGAAGGCCAGTACTTCGTGGCCGTCAGCGGTCAGAGCGTCGGTGATGACGAGCCGGATATCGGGCTCGTCATCTATGACAGCGATTCGCGCGGGTTTTGTAGTCGTGGCGCTATCCATCAATTGAGTTTACCGCTACAGGCAGGTGAACAGTGAAGCAGGCACCCCCGGTCGGCCGGTTGTCAGCCCTTATTGTCCCGCCGTGGGCAGCGACGATGTTGCGGGTTATGGCCAAGCCGAGGCCGTGGCCGTCTTTTCGTCCGCTATAAAAGGGGGTGAACATGTTTTGCTGGGTTTGTTCGTCCAGCCCGCAGCCGTCGTCAATTACGTCCACTTTTACGTAATGCAATTTTCCGCTGTCGTTGGCAACGTAGAAGCTGTTGTCGATGGCCGTCTTCACGGTTACGTGGCCGGCGCCGGGCTGGCAGGCAGAGACCGCGTTGGACACCAGGTTGAGAAACAATACCTGTAGATGCTCGGCATCTCCAAGGACGTCGGGAAGGCTGGGGTCAAAGAGGCGTTCGATGGTCAGCTGTCGTCCGGATAGCGCCATTTCCTGCAGCTCGATGACCTGGTTCAGCACCCGGTGGATGTTGGTAGCCCGTGGCTTGGGCACCGGGGCTTCGAGCTCCATGAGGATTTGCGAGAGTTCGCCCATGCGGTCCACCTGCCGGAGTATGATGTCGCAGTATCCCGCAATTCTCTCGTCACCGGCTGCCCGGTCTTTTACCAACTGCGCGGCGCCGCGTATGCCCGAGAGCGGGTTGTTAAGTTCGTGTCCGATGGAGGCCACGAGGCGGTCCATTTCGGCCATCCTGTTTTTTTCATGGTTGGTGCTCTCAAGCGCCGCGCTGGCGGCGGTCTCGTGGAGAACCAGCACGGTGGCGTCGTCGGGTGCCGGCAAAGACGCTACCGAGGCATTGACGGATTGCGCTGCCCGGTCGGCTTTCGGCCCGTCGTCCAGCGATCCGCTGCCCCTGGCGCTGGCTTGTCCATTGGCCGAGTCGCAGCGCTCCACCAGGGTGCCGATCCAGTGCCCGTCGCCGAATACCTCGGTGCAGTTTCGCCCCGTCAGCCTGGCAAGTGAAGACCCGAGTAGCGTCTCCGCGGCTGGGTTTGCCCAGCAACAGCAGAGCTGTCTATCAAAAATGACCACGGCATCGGGCAGCGCTACGAGAGTGGGGTTGTCGTAGTGGGCGCGAGTTGCCTGGGCGGGCTGTGCTCTTTGTCGGGGCAATTGGAGATTCCTGCCGGACATGAAAAAGAGGGGGTCGACCCGGCCAACCGTCGGATGCTACCATGTAGCCGGATGGCAGACCAGTGAGGGTAGGGCAGGGATACGACATACATCGCCTCGCGCATGGCAGGCCGCTGGTGCTGGGCACCCTGCGGCTCCAGGCAGACCGAGGCTGCGAGGGCCATTCCGACGGTGACCCGGTGGCCCATGCGGTGTGCGACGCCATACTCGGTGCGCTGGCCCTCGGCGACATGGGTATCTGGTTTCCCTCGAGCGACGAACGCTGGAAAGATGCCCCGTCGTCCTTGTTCCTGGTCGAGATCAAGAAGCTGATCGCGGAGCGTGGCGCGAGGTTGCTCAACGTTGACGTAACCGTCGTCCTGGCCGAGCCGCGGCTGGCTGGTCACCTGTCTGCCATGCGCGAAGCGCTGGCCGGTCACCTTGGTTGCGATCACTTCCGCGTGTCGGTCAAAGCCAAATCTGGTGATGGACTGGGTGCCGCGGGTCGAGGCGAAGCTATCGAAGCCATGGCGGTCGCCCTGGTCGAAACGAGGGAAGATTGATTACTGCGGTTTATTGCGGCTGACTAACGTCAGGTGCTCTCAGCCGAAAAACCATCTTCACTGCAGTGCAGTCGGGCCGGTTTTTGGTTGAGCACCGTGTCCAGTAACACGTCTCGCCCCCAGAGAGTTCGCAGCAGTTCCATCGTTGCTCGCGCATGGGGCAGCTCGAGTTCCTGTCCCTGGTAACGGTGGACCAGTTGCAGTTGTCGCGAACCCTGGAAGTCGGCGTCTGTAATTTCGATGACGGGCAGTGACCCCGTACCCACCGAAGCCACCAGGGAGTCACGGACTGACTCCCAACCCTGCTCGTCCGCAACCCTGGTCACGACCGTGTCACGGCCTTTTTCGGCGAACTCGAAAAGTCCCAGGTCTCTGACGAGATCGCGATCAAGAAACCTTCTCAGAAACGAACTATCGCGGTCCGTTTCCCTGGCCGTGAACAGGGATTGGTGGCCCGCATTTCGCCGGCGGTGGTCGATCGGTCCGTCACCTTCCTCGCGCTCGTAGATGGCTTGCCAGATTCGGAAGCCCACGTGGTAGGGGTTGATGCCACCGGGGTGGGGACGGATGACCTGGTTGTGATTGATCATGAATTCGAGTCTCAAATCCTCGGGCAAGCCGAGTTCGGACATGATCTGGTAGTGCCAGTAACTGGCCCAGCCTTCGTTCATTATCTTGGTTTCCATCTGCGGGATGAAGTAGTGGGCCTGCTCGTGGACGATGGTGAGGATATCCTTCTGCCACTCGGCGAGATAAGGATTGTAGTCACGGATGAACAGGAGAAGGTCGGGCTCCGGCTCCAATGGTATGCGACTCAGATCGGGATCTTCTTTGCAGCGCGGAGCGTGGATCGAAGCGTTTCGATCCGCTGGGGGCGTGGCAATATCAATCGCGCGTTGCAGTTGTTCGGACCTCGTCGTTTTGCGTATCGACATATTTCTACGGCAGTTGAAAGCCAGCGCGTGGGCAGCGTCGAGCGTCGCTTCGACGGCAGTCGGCCCCGCAGCCGGGTCCTCCACGTAGGAGCGAATACGCTCGGCGTGCGATTTGAAGCGGGCCACGGTGTGCTGGGGTTCGGTGTCTCCGAAGGTGCTGTTGTTGCGAAAGAAATCGTTGTGGCCGTACACGTGGGCCATGGTGAGTATGTTAAGGCCCAGTGAGTTGTCGCGCATGAGGTAGGCCAGCGACGGGTCTGAGTTGATTACCATCTCGTAGGGAAGGCCCGATACGCCGTGGTCGTAGAGGGTCTTTTGCTTTTCGAAGGACTTACCGAAAGACCAGTGGGGGTACTGCGACGGCATGCCAGAGTAGGCCATGTAGCCAAGCATGTCGTTGTGGTCGCAGATCTCGAACTCCTGGGCGTAGCACTCCAGGCCGAAGGCGTCTACCAGTTCGACGATCCGATCGTCCCACTCCCTGAGCTCATCCAGTCCGGCGTGACTCACGCGGCCTCCTCCTCGGCCCCTAGGAAGGCCTTGAAGGCTGGCCAGACGTCTTCTTTGCCCTCGATCAAAACCGAGCGAAAATTGGAGGCGGTGACAGCTTTGAAAATATCGATCAACGAGTTGCCGTAGGCGCTGGCGCGCTGGGGCTTGATCTCCCCGTAGCCAAACATATTGCAAGCATCGCAGAGTTTCTGAGCGCTCTTTATGGCGTCGGGGTTGTCACTGGCAAAGTTGTCACCGTCCGAACAGTGAAAAGCGTACACGTTCCAAAGGTCAGGGTGGTAACGATCGACGATGATCTCCAGCGCCTTGTTGTAGCCCGACGAAACGAAAGTGCCGCCAGATTCTCCCTTGTGGAAGAACTCGTCTTCGGTGACTTCCCGCGCGTCGATGTCGTGTGAAAGAAAGATCACGTCGACTTTCTCGTAGCGCCTTGCCACGAACTGGTAGAGCATGAAGAAGAAACTACGGGCGAGGTATTTCTTGGTGGTGCCCATCGAGCCCGAGGTGTCCATAATACAGAAGACCACGGCGTTGGACTCCTTGTGTATCTCGGTAGTCCTGTGGCGGTAGGACAGGTCCTCGGCGCGAAAGGGCATGCGCTCTCCGCCGGCATCAGTGGCCCGGCTGCTCGCGGACAGGCTCCTGCGTATCTTGTTGCGCGCGGTGCGGCGGCGGTCGAGCTTCACCCTCAGTCCTACTTTTCTGTACCCCTTTCGCTTGGTGTTACGTAACGATTCTATCGAGCTCATTTCTTTGCGCTCGAGGTCGGGAAGGTTCAGGTCCTCGAACATCATGTCGATGAGCTCGTCGAGGGTAATGTCGGTCTCGTAGTAGTCTACGCCGGGCTCTTCGCCTGCCTGTCCCGGTTTTCCCTCGGTGCTGTCGGGCTTGCGCGCAATGACGTCTCCCTCTGCAAGGTCATCGCTAGCTCCTTCGCCCACGGACTGGTGGTTTTCGCCGTGTACGAAACGATATTCCTTTATCCCGCGAATGGGGACCTTGACCACCTGGTCGCCGGATCGGCCGATTATGGATTCATCGGCGACGATATCGCCGATGTTGTCCATGATGGAGCGGCGCACCTTCTGGCGATGGCGCAGTCGGTCACCAGCGCTTCGGTCCGACGACTCCCGCGAAGCGGGGCGAAAGATCGCGCCCATCGTGCCGCTCCTAGTCTTTCCAGAGGTTATTGGCGGCGTACTTGAGGACGGTGTCTACGCAGTGCTTGCAGTAACCGTTTTCCATCAGGTTGGTCGCCATGGCGTCGTATTTGTCGTTCTGTTCTTCGTCCCTGGTAGTGGCTCGCGTGACTATCCGGCTCAGTTCCCTAACCGACGCCATCAGTTTCTTTTCGATCGCTTGCCTCAGTGGTTCGTAGCTCGAATAGTTTATCGTGTTGCCACGGCGGCTGTTGGACCAGAGGTAGGAAATGACGTCTTGTCTGAATCCCTCGGCTGCCGAGCCGATGATGGCTATCTGCTCCTCGATGGATTTCATGAAACCCTCGTCGGGTTCGAGCTCTTCGGAGGTGTTCGAGTCCCGGACCTTGGCCTTGTTGACGAAAGCCTCTGCGTGGTCGAGATAGTTCTGGAACAACGATTCGGCCTGCTCGCTGTACGAGTAGACGAAGGCCTTGGTGATCTCCTTCTCCAGCAGCAGCAGGTATTCCTTGTGGAGGGTGTTCTGCAGGAGCTCGAGATATTGCTTGCGAATGTCGTCCGGGAAGTCGGCCTCCCTGACCATGTTCACGAGCGCTTCGCGTACGGTGATCGGGTTAATGCAGCGCGCGTCCACGTGGTCGGATAGGGCGTTGTCCAGCGCCTTGAGACTGAAGCGGGTAGATATACCGTCCATGCCTTCGCGCTTGGCGTCCTCCTTGAGCTCGTTCATGTCGATCTTCTTGGTGCGACCCTTTTCGACGACTTCGTCTCCGTCGTAGATCTTGAGCTTGGTAAGAAGGTCGCACTTCGCGGTGGGCTCAAGGCGCGACAAAACCGCAAACATGGCCACCAGTTCGAGCGTATGCGGTGCGACGTGGGCTCTGAAATCCGAGTCCTGTAGGATCTTCTGGTAAATCTTTACTTCCTGCGACAGCTGCAGGTTGTAAGGTACCTTGATCACCACGATGCGGTCGAGAATGGCCTCGTTGGTGTGATCGGAACGAAAACGCTGCCACTCGGCCTCGTTAGAATGGGCCGCTATTACCGTGTCTACGTAGACCATGCCGTGACGACCGGGAGCCGGAATTACTTTTTCCTGGGTGGCGGTGATCATCGCGTGGAGGTACTCGGTGTCGTTCTTGAAAACCTCGATGAATTCACAGACTCCACGGTTTGCCACGTTCAGGGCGCCATTGAGGTCGAGTACCCGGGGGTCTCCTTCCGAGTAAAGATCGAGCTTTGAGATGTCCTCGCTGCCGATCAGCACCGAGGTGTCCTGGTTGTTCGGGTCTACCGGTGGCACGACTCCGATGCCGACCCTGGCGCGCTTGGAGAAAGTCACGGTTTTCACCGGCACCTCTTCGTAACGGCCGCCGTACTCTTCTTCGAGCCTGTAGCTGCAGACCGGGCAGAGCTCGCCCTCGATGCTCACGTTCAGCATTTTCTCAAATTCCCGCCGGAGATGCTTCGGTATGAGGTGCAGGGGCTCCTCGTGCATGGGGCATCCTTCTATCGCAAAAATTGGCGGCCCGGTTTCCAGCGTTGCCTCGAGTTTTTCGACCAGCGAGGTCTTGCCCGAACCAACTGGTCCCATGAGGTAGAGCACTTGTCGTGACTCTTCTCCCTTGTGAGCAGCGGAATGAAAGTAGCGTACGATCTGGCTGATAACGCGGTCGATGCCGAAGAACTCCTCGGAGAAGAATGCATAAGTTTTCTCCGATCGGCCACCGGGCGCGTCGTTCTCGCCGGGCTCGTGCTCCGAGACCCCGGCTCCCACAAGGGCATCGTAGACACGGGAGTGGGCGAGCTTGGTTATGGTCGGATCGCGGCGTACTTCTTCGAGGTAGTCGAGCAGGCTTCCGTTCCACTCGCGATGGGTCGTGGTCGCCCGGTCTCGCTTGATGATTTGTTCGAATTCCTGGTCGCTCATCCGATCACACCTCCCGGTGGTAGTGGCACCCTCGCATCATCAATTACCATTCCCGGTAGAAGCGCCCCTTACACCAAAAAGTATGCGCCCCCCGGCCCCTGCGGGCAAGGATGTAAAAGCGCGAGCCGCTCAGCGGGTCTTGTTCCGCTGCGATTACGCGATGCATCACCGAGAGCGTTTGAAAACAAAAACGGCTTTTTCTTAGAGAAGGCCATGGCAAATCGGGGAATTGCGAGGTGAACAGAAGTTTTCTTGGTAGCTGACCCCAATGAGAGTTTGTGAGCAGGCCTCGCCACAAAATAGAGCCTGCCGCATATGATGTGCTATCTCGACCAAGGGGGGGGGGGCGAAAGGGGGGGC
>DUBO01000051.1:194745-197696 GCA_012960245.1 Candidatus Binatota bacterium
GTTGACGACGGTAACGGTGCGTGTTTGATTGCCGCGTGCCCGAAGTTCGAACACGATTCGCCCCGAGTCCTACCGGACACCTTCACGTAGGGGGAGCCCGCACGGCCTTGTTCAACTATCTCTTTGCTCGTCACCACGGTGGCTCTTTCGTATTGAGGATAGAAGATACCGACCGTGAACGGTCGAGTGACGAATCGGTGGAGGCCATAATGTCGGGCCTGGAATGGCTGGGGGTGGTCGCCGACGAGGGTCCGCATTTTCAGAGCAAGAGGGGCGAGTTGTACGACAAGGCGGTCGCCGAACTGCTTGGGGGCGGTCACGCCTACTGGTGCGTGTGCTCGCAGGAAAAACTCGCAGCCAGCCGGGAAGCGGCGCAGGCGTCCGGCAAAAAAGCGATGTACGACCGAAGCTGCCGCGGCGCGGGGCACGAGCCGGCACCGGATCGACCCGCGGTGTTGCGCCTGGCCAGCCCCGAGAGTGGCGAGACGACGATAGACGACCTCGTGAGGGGCCCTGTCACTTTTGACAACAGTGAACTCGACGACCTCGTGCTGTTGCGCAGTGACGGCAGCCCGACCTTTCACCTTGTCGTGGTAGTAGACGATCTCGACATGGGGATAACCCACGTCCTCAGGGGAGAGGATCACCTGACCAACACGCCGCGGCAGGTGCAGATCTTTCGCTCTTTGGGGCAGGAACCCCCGCGCTACGGGCACCTGCCATTGATCGTGGGGGCCGACCGCTCACGCTTGTCCAAGCGTCACGGGGCCACCTCTCTCGACGCTTACCGGGAGATGGGCATTATGCCGGGGGCGATGGCCAATTATCTTGCCCGCCTGGGCTGGTCTCACGGTGACCAGGAGATATTCAGCAGCGAAGAGCTTTCGGGGTTATTCGACGTAGAGGGGGTGGGCAAAGCCGCTGCTGCCTTCGACCTTGAGAAACTGCGTTGGGTTAACCAGCAGCACATCAAGGCTGCGCCGCCGGCAGAGCTGGCTGCGGCTGTGCTCCCTTTCCTGGGGGCCGGCGAGGCGGACGACGCTTCGAGGCTCGAGTTGGTGGTGGAATTGCTGGCAGAAAGAGCTGTCACACTGGTAGAGCTCGCCGAGGGGGCGCACTGTTTTTTGAGCGATGACCTGTCGTGGGATCGCAAAGCGGTGGCCAAGTTTCTCGACGAGGAAGGGCTCGCTCGCCTGGCTGCTCTCACTCAGCAGCTCGAGCGCCTGGCGGACTGGGATGAATCGAACGTCGAGGCCGCTTTTGCCGCGGCCCTGGTCGACCTCGATATTAAGCTCGGCAAGTTGGCCCAACCCGCGCGCGTGGCGCTTACCGGTTCCAAGGCGAGCCCTGGTATCTACGAGGTCTGCGTGGTGCTCGGGCGGGAACGTACACTGGCCCGTTTGCAGAGGGTGGCTGGCGAGTTGGCCAGCGGTAATCTGCCGCTCACGGCCCCCGCTGGCTGACGGCGACTGAACACCCAGCCGGCCCGTGGCCGGTCGCGCGCGTTGCTCAGGTCTCGCTGTTGCGTAGTTTGTTCAGCGCCGAGCCTGCCTTGAGCCAGCTGATCTGCTCGTGGTTGAGCGTGTGGTTGAGCGTTATTTCGTCGCTGCTGCCTCCGACGTGGTGCAGGGTGGCAAGCAGGGGCACTCCCGGTTCGAGGTCGAGCGCCCCGGCTATCGAAATCTCGTCGTCCGCGAGCACGAGCTCGTAGTCGTTGGTGTCACCGAATACCAGCGGCAGGATTCCCTGCTTCTTGAGGTTGCTCTCGTGTATGCGGGCAAAGCTGCGCACGATCACGGCAGCAGCGCCCAGGAGGCGGGGAGACATGGCCGCGTGTTCCCGGCTTGAGCCCTCGCCGTAATTTTCGTCACCCACGACCACCCAGTGTTTGCCCGCTGCGCGCAAGGCCCTGGCAACAACCGGCACGGCCTGTTGCTCGCCGTCCAGGGGGTTGGTGGTGGTGCCGCGCTCGCCGCTACCGGCTCGCGTGGCTCCAGTGAACATGTTGTCGCTGATCCTGTCGAGGTGCCCGCGGTAGCGCAGCCAGGGGCCGGCCGGGCTTATGTGGTCGGTGGTGGTCTTTCCGCTGGTCTTGAGCAGCAGCGGCATGCGCTGGTAATTCGAATCCACCGGTGCGGCAAACGGTTCGAGCAGGGCCAGGCGCTCACTGTCCGGCGCGATTTCAATCTCTGGTGACGACCCGTTACTCATCGGCGCCTGGTAGCCCGAGCGACTTTCGACGAAACCGTTTTTGGGTATTTCCGGAGCCGCGAGGGGAGCGGCCAGTTTCGCCGTTGAACCATCGGGGGTTACCAGTTCGTCGACCATCGGGTTGAACGACAGGCTGCCGGCCAGGCCCAGGGCCATGACGATTTCGGGGCTGGCTATAAAGGCGAGGGTCTCGGGGTTGGAGTCGTTGCGGCCGGGGAAGTTTCGGTTGAAGGAAATCATCACCATAAAAGCGAGCTCCGACATTTGCGGTCCGTGAATACCGCGCATTGAGGCAACGGGAACATTTTTATCGAGATCCGGCCGGTCGGCAATACCGTCGACACCAGTACCAAGAGATTGCACAAATTTGAGATTTTTGTTCCGCCTAAAAATCTCATCATCAAAACCCGGGCCAAAGCCGATCAACACATCACACTCATACAGTCCCTCATGCGTGTCGCGGTCTTTGCTGACGGACAGCTCTAACTCCGGGAAGAGCGTGGCAATTTTCTCTTGATATTCATCGGAATTAAAGGCGCTGATATGGACAGATATTTTTGGTGTCACAATTTCCCTCGTCGTTTATCTAGAAAATAGCGGGTTCTATCTTGTTAGCCAACACCCCAGCCGATGAACGCATTAATTTTCAAGAGTAAGCTCTGGTGGAAAAGTGACAGTGACTGTCGTTCCCGTTCCAGGAATGCTTTCTATATCCAAGGTCACCTCATGGGCTTCAACAA
>DUBO01000052.1:0-524 GCA_012960245.1 Candidatus Binatota bacterium
GGTAAAACCATCGCCGCAGGAGGCAGTCTCGCAACTGGAGAGGCAGGCGTCGCTGTTATCAGCGTTGCCATCGTCACAGCTCTCTACGTCGGCCTGGACCAGGCCGTCCCCACAGCGAGCACTGCGACAGCTGGCCAGACAACTGTCGGCGTCGTCAGAATTTCCGTCGTCACACTGCTCAAACCCAACGTGTATAAATCGGTCTCCGCAGCTCGGTAGCTTGCAATTAGTCAGACACTTGTCCGAGTTGGAAAGGTTGCCATCATCGCAGCTCTCTACGTCAACCTGGGTAAAACCATCGCCGCAGGAAGCAGTCTCGCAGCTCGAGAGACAAGCGTCCGTGTTGTCAGCGTTGGCATCGTCACAGCTCTCTACGTCAATCTGGGTGAAACCATCTCCGCAGGTCGCAGCTTCGCAGCTCGAGAGGCAAGCGTCCGTGTTATCAGCGTTGCCATCGTCACAACTCTCGACATCGGCCTGGGTAAAACCATCGCCGCAAGCCGCAGCCTCGCAACTGGAGAGGC